>JAFIHP010000364.1 GCA_017849335.1 Actinomycetales bacterium
CAGGAGGTGCTCGTCCTTCAGCCGGCCCAGGTGCAGTGCCAGCAGCATGCCCTTGCCCAGCTCCAGCGCCATGTCGGCGAGCTTGCGCTGGGTGAGCTGGTAGGCAGCGATCGGCTTGTCGAACTGCTCGCGGGCGATGCTGTAGGAGATCGCGGTCTCCAGGCAGTCACGCGCCGCGCCGAGCGTTCCGAAGGCGATCCCGAACCGCGCCTCGTTCAGGCAGGACAACGGGCCACGCAGGCTCGCCACCTCGGGCAGAACCGCATCCGCGGGCAGTCGCACGCCGTCGAGGACGAGCTCGGACGTGACCGAGGCACGCAGGGAGAGCTTCTTGTGGATCTCGTTGGCCGTGAACCCGGGCGTGTCGGTCGGCACGACGAACCCGCGGATCCCCCCGTCCGTCCGTGCCCAGACGACGGCCACGTCCGCGACGTTGCCGTTGGTGATCCACATCTTCGTCCCGTCGACCACCCAGTCGTCGCCGTCGCGCCGGGCACTGGCCCGCTTCCCGGCCGGGTGCGGGCCGAAGTCGGGCTCGGTCAGGCCGATGCAGCCGATGGCCTCGCCGGCCGCCATGCGCGTCAGCCACTCCTGCTTCTGATCCTCCGACCCGAACGCGTGGATCGCGTACATCGCGAGCGACCCCTGCACGCTGACCAGGGACCGGATGCCGGAGTCGCCGGCCTCCAGCTCGGTGCACGCCAGGCCGTAGGCGACCGCGGACATCCCCTGGCAGCCGTAGCCCTCCAGGTGCATGCCGAGGACGCCGAGCGAACCCAGCGCTTTCGCGAGCTCGCGCGCCGGGATACTCCCGGACTCGAACCAGTCCCCGACGTACGGCTTGATCTCGGCGTCGACGTACGACCGGACGACGTCACGGATCGCCCGCTCCTCCTCCGACAGCAGGTGGTCGATCGCGAACAGCTCCATCGGGTGCTGCTGGTCCATGGGTCCTCCTCGTCGGGTCGCCCGATTGTATCCAATCCAGGGTGGTGTGCCGCTACGGCCGCTCCTGCTCGAGTTGCGCCCGGACGGCCGCGACCGATCGGCGCCGGTGCTCGTCGTGCAGCCGGATCACCCGCTCGGCGTCCCGTCGGCGCAGGGCGGCGAGCATCGCGGCGTGCTCCCTGTCGTCCCGCACGCGGTTGACCGTCGAGGCGAAGTACAGCGAACGGTAGGCGTCCGTCGCGTCCCACAGCTGCCGCAGCAGCCGCGAGAGCCGCGGCAGGCCAGCGGCGTCGAAGATCGCGAAGTGGAACCGACGGTTGGCAGCGGTCAGGGTCTCCACGTCGCCCGCTGACGACGCCACGTCGACGTCATGGAGCAGCTCGGCGAACGCGTCGACGTCCTCGTCGCTCAGGGCAGGGACGGCGACCGAGATCGCCTCCGCCTCGAGCAGCTCGCGCAGGCGGTAGACCTCCAGGAGGTCGGCGACCCGGAGCTCGGTGACGAAGTAGCCGCGGTTCGGGTGGTAGACCACCTGGCCCTCGGCCTCCAGCGTCTTCAACGCCTCCCGCAGAGGGACTCGGCTGACGCCGTAGCGCTCGGCGAGGGTCTCCTGGACGACCTGGTCCCCCGGCGTGAGGAACCCGTCGCGCAGGTCGTCCCGGAGCGCGGCGAGGGCGGTGTCCTGGGCTGTCATGGGCGGCCCAGCCCGAGCAGGTCCAGGACCTCGGCCCGGTCCTCGTCGACGCGCGGCGGCGCGGTCCGGTACGTCGGTGGCGTCTGCGCGTACGCGACCGGGTGCGCGACCTGGGGCTGGGGGCCCGCACGGCGGGCGTCGTCGACCTCGACGACGGGGTGCAGCCCAAGCCGGTCGGCGAGCTCCAGGCCCTGCGCGATGTCGTTGATCGGTCCGCACGGGACGCCGGCCGCGGTGATCCTCGCCTGCCAGACGTCGGCACCAGCCGACGCCAGCAGCGACTCCAGTGCCTCGACGAGCTCAGCCCGGTGCGCGACCCGCGCGGCGTTGGTGGCGAAGCGCACGTCGTCGGCCAGCGCGGGATCGCCGAGCACCGCGACCAGCCGGGAGAACTGGGCGTCGTTGCCGACCGCCAGGACCAGCGGCCGGTCCACCGTCGCGAAGACCTCGTAGGGCGCGATCGACGGGTGCGCGTTCCCGAGGAGTCCCGGGACGACGCCTGCCCCGACGACGGACGAGGCCTGGTTCACCAGCGCCGACTGCAGCGCCGCCAGGAGCGTCACCTCGATCCGCTGCCCGACCCCCGTCCGGTCGCGATGACGCAACGCCGCCAGGATCCCGACGGACGCCTGCAATCCGGTGATCACGTCGACCACGGCCACGCCGGCCTTCGTCGGCTCGGTCGTACCCGTGATGCTCATCAGCCCGCCCATGGCCTGGACGAGGAGGTCGTAGCCCGGCAGGTCCGCCCCGCGACCGGAGCCGAATCCGCTGATCGAGCAGTAGACGACGGACGGGTTCGCCGTCCGCACCGCGTCGTAGTCGAGGGCGAACCGGGCCAGCGAGCCCGGCTTGTGGTTCTCGACGAGGACGTCGGCCCGGTCGGCGAGCGCCCGCGCGACCCGGAGGTCGGCCTCGTCGCGGAGATCGAGCGCGATCGAGCGCTTGTTGCGGTTGACCGACTGGAAGTAGGTCGACTGCCCGTCCGCCGCGAAGGGCGGCCCCCACGCACGGGTGTCGTCGCCCGCTCCTGGCCGCTCGACCTTGACGACGGTAGCGCCCAGGTCGGCGAGGAGCATCGTCGCGTAGGGCCCGGCGAGGACCCGGGAGAAGTCAGCGACCAGCAGTCCGTCCAGCGCACCCGTCACGCGCGGATTGTATCCAATTTCGCGGAGCGGGGTCAGCCCTTGAGGAGCGGGGTGATCACGTCGAGGACGCGGACGTCCTCGATCGTGCTGGGGACGGGCTCGGGACGGCCGTCGGCGATCCCGCACATGGTGCGGCGCAGGTTCTTGCCCGAACGCGTCTTGGGGAGCGCCGGCACGACGACGACCTCCGTGAGCGCGGCCACCGGGCCGAGCCCGAGGCGGACCGCCGCGACGACCTACTGCCGCAGGAGGTCGGGGTCGATCACCGCACCGGCCTTCAGCACCACGAACGCGCGCGGGATCTGCCCCTTGAGCTCGTCGTGCACGCCGATCACGGCGCACTCCGCGACGAACGGATGCGAGGCGACCACGGCTTCCATCGCGCCGGTCGACAGCCGGTGCCCGGCGACGTTGATCACGTCGTCGGTGCGTCCCATGACGAACACGTACCCGTCCTCGTCGACGTAACCGCCGTCGCCGGTCGTGTAGTAGCCGTCGAACGTGCGCAGGTAGGAGTCGACGTAACGCTCGTCGTCTCCCCACAGCGTCGGGAGCGTCCCGGGCGGGAGCGGCAGCCGGATGACGATCGCTCCGTCCTGGCCGGCGTCGACCTCCTCGCCGAAGCCGTCGACGATGCGCACGTCGTAGCCCGGGACGGGCACCGTGGGCGACCCTGCCTTGATCGGCATCGGCTCCAGTCCACGCAGGTTCGAGGCGATCGGCCAGCCGGTCTCCGTCTGCCACCAGTTGTCGACCACCGGAATGCCCAGGTGCTCGCTGGCCCACGCGTAGGTGTCCGGGTCCAGCCGCTCCCCGGCGAGGAACAGCGTGCGCAGCGATGAGATGTCGTGCTCGGCCAGGAGCGCGGCGTCCGGATCCTCCTTCTTGATCGCGCGGATGGCCGTCGGCGCGGTGAAGAGCGCATTGACGCCGTACCGCGCGATGACCCGCCAGAACGCACCCGCGTCGGGCGTGCCCACCGGCTTGCCCTCGTAGAGCACCGTCGAGGCACCCGCGATGAGCGGCGCGTAGACGATGTAGGAGTGGCCGACGACCCAGCCGACGTCCGAGGCAGCCCACCACACGTCGTCCGGTCCCATGCCGTAGACGTTGGCGAACGACCACGCCATCGCCACGGCGTGGCCGCCGTTGTCGCGCACGACGCCCTTGGGCCGCCCGGTCGTCCCGGACGTGTACAGGATGTAGAGCGGATCGGTCGCCCCGACGGGAACGGGGCCGTGCGGGACCGCCGTCGACATCGCCGCGTCCCAGTCGACGTCGCCGGCCACCAGGGACGCCGCGGCCTGCGGACGCTGCTTGATCACGACCGCGTCCGGGCGGTGCGCGGCCAATGCGAGCGCCTCCCGCAGCAGCGGGGTGTACTCGATCACGCGCGAGCCCTCGATGCCGCACGTGGCCGAGACGACGACCGTCGGCAGCGCGTCGTCGATGCGGACGGCCAGCTCGGCCGGGGCGAACCCACCGAACACGACCGAGTGGACGGCACCCAGACGCGCCGTCGCGAGCATCGCCACCACGGCCTCGGGGATCATCGGCAGGTACAGCAGGACCCGATCGCCGACGCCGACGCCGAGCCCGGCGAGAACGCCCGCGAACCGCGCGACGTCGTCCCGCAGCTCGGTGTACGTGATCGCGCGACGGGAGTCCGTGACCGGGCTGTCGTAGTAGATCGCGACCCGATCCCCGCGACCCGCCTCCACGTGCCGGTCCAGCGCGTTCACGCTCGTGTTCAGCGCGCCGTCCGAGAACCATCGGTACAGCGGCGCGGCGCTGTCGTCGAGCCCGATCGACGGCGGGGTGTCCCAGGCGACTGCCGACGCCGCGTCGAGCCAGAAGCCCGACGGGTCCGTCAGCGACCTCGTGCGGGCATCGGCATACGCACCCATGTCACACCTCCGAGTCGGTGAGCGTCCCGGTCGCCTCGCCGCGCGCGATCAGCGCGCGCCGCGCGGACGTCGTGAACACGCGGATGACGACCGCGATGAAGGCGAGATCCAGCGCCATCTGCACCATCGTGATCGACCGTGCGAGGGTCGTCACGGGCGTGATGTCGCCGAAGCCGACGGTCGCGAGCACCGTCAGAGAGAAGTAGTACCCGGTGAACGGGTCGAGCGGCTCGGTGAACGCGGGCGGGTCGCTCAAGGAGACCATGACGTAGATCATCGAGAACAACGCCAGGAACATCGCGGCGACCAGGATCAGCGCCTCGACCGCCCGCAGGGTCGGGAAGCGGGCCTGCGCGACCAGCCGCACCTGCCGGCGGAAGAACCAGATGTAGAGCGCGGTGGCCGCCACGGCCACGAGGAGCGGCAGCGCGAACCGCCCGTCCGCGCCCTCCG
>JAFIHP010000365.1 GCA_017849335.1 Actinomycetales bacterium
ACTTCATCGACACCGCCGACTCCTACGGCCCGTACGTCAGCGAGGACCTCATCCGCGAGGCACTCCACCCCTACGACCACGTCGTCATCGCGACCAAGGGCGGACTGACGCGCCAGGGACCTGACGAGTGGCAGCCCGTCGGCCGGGCCGACTACCTGCGCCAGTGCGTGCACATGTCGCTGCGGCGGCTCGGTGTCGACCGCATCGACCTGTGGCAGCTTCATCGCATCGACGAGCGCACGCCGCGCGACGAGCAGTTCGGCGTGATCGCGGACCTGCAGCGCGAGGGGCTCATCCGCCACGTCGGCCTGTCGGAGGTGACCGTCGCCGACGTGCAGGAGGCACAGAGGCACTTCGACGTCGTCAGCGTGCAGAACCTCTACAACGTCGGGCACCGCGCCAGCGAGGAGCTGCTCGCCTACTCGACCGACCAGGGCATCGGCTTCATCCCGTGGTTCCCGCTCGGCAACCGCGAGCTGCTTCGCCCGGAGTCGCCCCTGGCGCGCATCGCGGACCGCGTCGGGGCAGCGCCAGGGCAGGTCGCCCTCGCCTGGCTGCTGCAGCACTCGCCGGTCATGCTGCCGATCCCGGGGACGGGCTCGGTCGCGCACCTGGAGGAGAACTGCGCGGCCGCGGAGCTCGTGCTCGACGACGCGACGATGGCCGAGCTGGATGCCCTTGCCGCCTGACGACGCCGAACTGTTCGACCTCGAGCGGGCCGGCGCCGACGCCTTCCGCGGCTTCTGCATCGGCGGCCGGCGCACGCAGGTGTTCGGCGGCCACCTCGTGGCCCAGAGCCTGCGGGCCGCGGCACTCGCCGTCGGCCAGGTCACCGTCCCGCACTCCGTCCGCACGTGTTTCCTCGGCCCCGGCGTCACCGGGACGGCGATCGACTACGCGACGCGGGTGCTCAAGGAGGGGCGCGCGTTCACCGTCGTCGAGGTGCACGCGTCGCAGGCGGAGCGGACTCTGGCGTCCGCGACGGTTTCCTGGCACCAGGCCGAGGCGAGCGGCAGCCACCAGACGGCGGCACCGCTCGGCCCGGCGCCTGACGGGTTGCCGGCGCTCGACCTCGACACGCTTGGCGGGCCGTCGCCGGTGTACGACACGATCGACGCCCGGATGGCGGATCGCTTCGAGCCGACCGACGACGGGTCCGCGCCGTGGGTGCGTCTGTGGAAGCGTTGGCGCGACCCGCTCGGCGACGACCCGCTCGTCCATGCCTGCGCGGTCGCGTGGATGAGCGACTCGTCGATGACGCGCGTCGGCGCACAGCCCGACCGCGACGCCGGTCGGCCCGTCGTGCATGCGTCGTTGGATCACACCGTGCGGTTCCACGGTCCCGTCCGGGCCGACCGCTGGCTGCTGTTCGACGAGGTCAGCCCGGTGCGGTCCGGCGGGAGGGCACTCGTCCGCGGGAGCATCTACGACCGGTCCGGGACGCTCGTCGTGTCGACCGATCAGGAGTGCCTCATGCGGACGCCGGTCGGCGGACAGCAGCCAGCGTCAGGCTGACGAGCGCCATCGCGAGCATCGCGACGCTCATCTCCAGTGACGGTCGGAACGCGAGAGCGGCGAGAGTCGCGGCGAGGATTCCGGCGTAGCTCATCTGCACGGTCCCCAGCAACGCCGACGCGGAGCCCGCGTTACGGGCGAACGGCTCCATCGCCTCCGCCGTCGCATTGGGCAGCGTGCCGCCGAGGCAGGCCTTGACCACGCCGAGGACCAGCAGGACCGACCACAGCGGCGCCCCGACGGCGAACAGCGTCACGAGGCCCACGAGCGCGGGCACCTCGACGACGAGGTAGGCGCGCAGCAGGGTGTGGACGCGGTAGCGGCGCACCAGGGCCATGTTCAGGCGCAGTCCGCTGATGAAGCAGGCCGCCATGAGGGCGAAGATCAACGAGAACGCGGCCGGCGAGACCCCGTAGCCGTCCATGAACACGACGGACGACGAGCTGATGTACGCCATCAGGGTGCCCGAGGCGAGGGCGACGACCACGGCCGGGACGACGAAACGGCGCTGCCGGGCTAGCCGGCCGTAGCCGCGGATCGCATCGCCGACGCCGTGCTCCAGTCTCCGGTCCGCCGCGAGCGTCTCGGGCAGCCGGATCGCGGCGAGCAGGCACGCCAGCCCGAGCAGCCCGATGACGACGAACAGGACACGCCAGTTCGCGACCTGCAGGACCATGGCCCCGAGAGCGGGGGCGACCAGCGGGGCGAGCATGGCGACCGACGTGATGACCGAGAACGACCGCGCCAACGTCGGGCCGGAGAACAGGTCGCGCACGATCGCGCGGGCGATCACCAGGCCGGCGCACCCACCGACCCCCTGCAGGAACCGCAGCACCGTCAAGGTCGCGAGGTTCGGGGCCAGGGCGCACAGCACCGACGCCACGACGAACAGCATCAGGCCGACCATCAGCGGCGGCTTGCGGCCGTAGCGGTCCGACAGCGGCCCGTAGAGCAGCTGGCCCAGACCCAGCCCGATCAGGCATGCGGAGAACGTGAGCTGCATGTCGGCGGTCGACACGCCCAGCGTCGAGGCGATCGACGGGAACGCCGGCAGGTACAGGTCGAGCGAGAGCGGTCCGAACGCCGAGAGCCCGGCCAGGGTGAGCAGGAGGCCGCCGCGCAAACGCACGCGCGCATCCGGATCGCCGAGGACGTCCGCCGGCCGGTCCACGGCCTCGCCGACGTCTTCTCCCGCGCTCACCCCGGCATCCTGCCGGACCGCCCCGGTGCCGGATCCGGCGCGTTCCGACAGACGAGGTGACCCGCCGGGCACTCCCTAGACTCCGCGCGTGAGCAGCACCCCGACCGTCCCCGCGCTTCCTCGCCGCGTCGTCGTCCGCCGGCTGCCGAGCGTGGCGGGGCTGGCTGTCGCGGCCATCGGCTATGCGGGCGCCCTCACGCCGTCTCTGCTGCCGCACACGCTGATGTTCCTCATCGTCCTGACGACGCTCGGGACGCTGAGCGGCTACGCGATCGGCGCCACGGGCGGGTGGCTCCTGCGGCAGCTGCCGTCGATCGGTGCGCTGCGCTGGCCGACGTGGCTCGCGGTCACCGTGCCGGCGGTCCTGTGGGTCCCTGCGCTCGTGTTCACCCCGATCGCTGTCGACTGGCAAGGTGAGCAGCAGAGCGCGCTCGACATGCCCGCCCCGCTCCCCTCCACTGTCACCGTGGTCGTCCTGACCGCGATCGCCAGCACGCTGCTGCTGATCGCGGGCCGCAGCCTGCGCCTGCTGACGAACACCCTCGCGGGCCTCGTCGGCCGCATCCCGCCCGTCTCGCGGTGGCTCGGCGGCCAGCCGAAGCAGCGCGGACCGGTGGCGCTGCTGCGCTTCGGTGTCGCGTCCATGCTCGTCGTTGTCGCGTTCGGCCTCCTCCAGTTCGGACTGTCGCGCCTCATCGCCTCGTACGACACGGTCAACGCCGACACCAGCGGTCAGTCGCCGGACAACCTCGGCATCAACAGCGGCAGCACGGGCAGTCTCACCCCGTGGGACACCCTGGGACGGCAGGGGCGCTCGTACGTCAGCAGCACCATGACCCCGTCCTCCATCACGGAGATCACCGGCCGCCCGGCCCAGACTCCGGTGCGCGTGTACGTCGGCATGCAGCAGGGCGACACCCCGCAGGCACGTACCGACCTGGCGGTTCGGGAGCTCGACCGCGTCAACGCCTGGGACCGGAAGTACCTCGTCGTGTTCGGGGTGACCGGGACCGGATGGGTGGATCCGAACGCGATCAACGCCCTGGAGACCGTGACCGACGGCGACGTCACGACGGTGGCCGTGCAGTACTCCGCGGTCCCGAGCTGGATCGGGTTCGTCATCGACCCGCAGACCACGATCGAGCAGAACGACAACACCATCGACGGAGTGCTGGCTGCCTGGCGCGCAAAGCCCGCAGACCGGCGACCCGAGCTGATCCTGTTCGGCCAGTCGCTCGGCGCGATGGGTACGCAGGGTGCCTGGGGTCCGGACGCGACGCCGGCGCAGGTGACCGACGACTTCCCGCACGTGGTGTGGGTCGGGCCGCCTGCAGCGTCGACCTTGTGGGCGCGGTGGCAAGCCGACCGTACGGGCGGTCCGGCATGGCAACCGATCATCGGCAACGGCCAGATCACGCGCGTGCTGGTGAGCGCGACCGACCCAGCGAACCTGGACACCAAGTCCCCGCCGACGATCGTGTTCGTCGCGCACGCGAACGATCCGGTCGTCTACTGGGAGCCGAGCCTGCTGTTGAGCAAGCCGGACTGGCTCGACGAGCCGCTAGGCCCCGGAGTCATGCCCCAGATGCGTTGGATCCCGGTCATCACGTTCCTGCAGGTCGGCATGGACCTGATCAGCGGCGGCGAACCGCCGGAGGTCGGCCACAACTACAGCGCCAACATGGCGGGCTCGATCGCCCTCGCGGTGGACCCGCCCGGCTGGACCGCAGCCAAGACCCGCGCGCTCGAGGCGGCGCTGCCGACGCTGCTGTACCCGACCGACTGACCGACGCCCCGGGCCGCTGGCACTCGAGGGGTCTTGTGTGCCAACGGGGTCGTCACGCATCCTTCGCCGATCGTTGCCAGCACGACGATCCGGAGGTGCCCGTGTCCGACGTCCACGTCTCGCCGTTCCTGCGGTCGGACTACTCGCTGGCCGGCTTCGTCATCGCCGGACGCTGGCCGGAGTCGACGCGCGAGTGGGCGCAGTTCCTCGCCCTCGCCGTGCGCCTGGCAGCGCACCCCGGGTGCGTGCCGCGCACGTCGGTGTTCCGCACGGTCGACGACCTGCCGGAGGACCCGCCGCCGCAGAGCGTTGGCCTGGTGACCTGCGCCGGGCCGGTGATCGGCGACGACGCCCCCCGCCCTGGAGAGCTGGCGGCACCGCAGCCGGCGGCGCTGATCGTGCTGCACCCACCGGACGAGACGCGCCCGTCGACGCCGGACGCCAGCGGTGTGGCATCGGGCGCGCTGCTGCTGCCGGGACTTCCGCACCTGGGCCTGGAGCACCGGGCAACCTGGGTGGAGGCGGAGGCGGACGGCACGGTGACCCGGCTGGTCAGCCGCGTCGGCATCGACCCGGCCGAGGATCCCGACCTCGCCGTGCTCGCCACGCTGGCGACGCTGGCCGCCTGACGCGTTCCCCGTCAGAATGGTGGTGGGTCGTCGGGTGGTCGGGGTGGGATGAGGTCGGGTGGTTCGTGTTGGTAGATGCGGCCCAGCGGTGAGCGCCAGGTGCAGGACCCGTCCCTCGCGCTGGCGGTGATGTGCCAGTAGCCGGCGGTCTTCAACTCGTGGTGGAACTTGCACAGCGGTCCGAGGTTGCACGTGTCGGTCAACCCGCCGGCGTCGTACGGCTTCGCGTGGTCGATCTCGCACCGTTCGGCCGGGCGGTTGCAGCCGGGGAACCGGCAGTGCTGGTCACGCAGCCGAAGAACGAGCTTCTGCAGGTCCGACGCCAGGTAGTGCCGGCGGCCCGCGTCGAGGATGCACCCGGTCGCGTCCGTGACCAGGCGCCGGATGGTGGATGAGCCGAGGGCGGCGTCGGCGAGGACGTCGCGGATCTCGTCGGCGGTGCAGGGGGTGTTCCCGATCCGGCCACCCTGCTCGGAGCATCCGACGATCGTCTCGAGGGGCACGAGGACGTTGACGTGGACGGCGAGCTTGGCCTCCTGCACTGGACCGGTGACCTGACCGACGCTGCCCGGGTCGCCGAGCGTCAAGGCGACCAGGGCGGCCACGCGCCGCTGCCCGCGGGTGATGCACCCGTCGGCGACCTCGAACCGGGCGTCCTTGGCGAGGGTGTTCACGGCCTGCATCACGGCCTCGGCGTGCGCGGTCGGCATCACCGCCCGGATCTCGCACGTGCCGGGCTCGACCGGGTTCACGAACACGCCGTGGTCCTGCTCCGCCGCCTTACGCCGCCGCTTCCGGGCACCGACCGGGTCGATCGCCGTCACCAGCACGCGGGTCTTCTTCCCGGCCTCGCCGGGTGTGTGGGTCGCGGCGAACGGGACGACCTTCGCGAGGACCTCGGCGCAGTGCTTGGCGTACTCGGCGTGCTCGACGGGGTCCACGGACCCGTGGCCGGGCAGGTTCCGCAGCTGCCGCCCGATCGCCCGCACATGCTCCACCGTGACCGTGCCAGCAAGCATCGCCGCGAGCATCGGCGACCAGGCCGTGGTCAGTTCCTGCGCTTCCCGGATCCGGGCCTCACCGGTCACCGGCGACAGGCGAAGCGCGGCCGTGATCTCCCTCCAGGCGACCTGCTCCGGTGCCACGTACTGCGGCCGCGCCGCGACGGCATCCGCCGCCAGGAT
>JAFIHP010000366.1 GCA_017849335.1 Actinomycetales bacterium
CTGGCGCCGTACTACGACCAGGCGGCGCGCATGCTCGGCGTCGTCGAGAACCCGACCATGACGCCCAGCGACGTCGCGATGAAGGCCGTTGCCGAGGACATGGGCGTGGGCCACACGTTCCGGCTGACCCCGGTGGGGGTCTACTTCGGCGAGGGACCGGGCGTGACGCGTCCGGACCCGTTCTTCGGCGGGGCGGGGCCGGAGCGGACCGGGTGCACGCAGTGCGGGGAGTGCATGACCGGCTGCCGGCACGGGGCGAAGAACACCCTCCCGAAGAACTACCTGGCCCTGGCCGAGCACGCTGGCGCCCGCATCTTCCCCATGACGACGGTGACGGAGATCCGCGAGCGCCCCGGCGGCGGGTACGTGGTCACGACGGTCCGCACGGGAAGCCGCCGGGTGCGGACGCTGTCGGCCGAGCAGGTCGTCGTCGCGGCCGGCACCTACAACACGCAGCGGCTCCTGCACCGGATGAAGGACAGCGGTCGGCTGCGCCGGCTGTCGCCGGCCCTGGGACGTCTCACCCGGACCAACTCCGAGTCGCTTCTGGGGGCCGTGACCCGCACGGTGACCGCCGACTTCTCGCAGGGCGTCGCGATCACGTCGAGCTTCTACCCCGAGCCGCAGACCCACGTCGAGCCGGTCCGGTACGGCAAGGGCAGCAACGCGATGGGCCTGCTCCAGTCGCTGCTCACCGCGCCGATCCCCGGCCGCCCGCGCTGGCAGGCGTTCGCGCGCGACGTCGCCCGGCAGCCGGTCCAGGCGCTGCGGATGCTCGACGTCCGACGGTGGAGCGAGCGGGGGATCATCTCGCTGGGGATGCAGACGGACGACAACTCGATGACGCTGAGCGGCCGGCGGTCGCGCCTGCGCGGCTGGCACCTGACCTCCCGGCAGGACGACAAGCCGGCACCGACGTACCTGCCAGTAGCGCAGGAGGTCGTGCGCCGACTGGCGGCGCGGATCGGCGGCGTGCCGGCGGGCAGCGTCGCCGAGAACCTCGGGCTGGCGATGACGGCGCACTTCGTCGGCGGCTGCCCGATCGGCGCGGACGCCGACCACGGCGTCGTGGACGCGTACCACCGGGCGTTCGGGTACGAGGGCCTGCACGTCGTCGATGGCTCGACCATCACCGCGAACCTGGGCGTGAACCCCTCGCTGACGATCACCGCCCAGGCCGAGCGCGCGATGGCGCTGTGGCCCAACCACGGTGACACCGACCCGCGTCCGCCGGTCGGTACCGGCTACGAACGGGTCGCGCCTGTCCCGCCCGCTCACCCCGTCGTGCCGGCCGCCGCGCCGGGCGCGCTTCGCCTGCCGCTGACCCCCACCCCGCCCCGTCGACCGTGAGCTTGGCGACGCGAATCGACCCGAATCGCGTCGCCAAGCTCACGGTCGAGCGCAGCGGCTAGGGTTCGAGCGATGTCCACCACCGACGCTCCGCCGCGCACCTACCTCGGCTGGAGCCTGGCCGCGACGGTCCTGTGCTTCCTCCCCCTGGGCCTCGTCGCGCTCTACCAGGGCTACCGCGCGGCTCAGGCCATCGACGCCGGCGACCTCGACGTCGCCGCCCGTCGTTCGCGTCGGGCCCGTCGATGGCTGATCGCGACGCTCGTGGTCGGTGTCCTCGTCGACCTGCTGCTCGTCGTCGTCCTCGTGCTGCTGGGAGCGTTCGCGACCTAAGTAGGCTCGGGCCGTGACCTCGACTGCCGGCCCCGTCCTCGTCGTCGACTTCGGTGCGCAGTACGCGCAGCTCATCGCGCGCCGCGTGCGCGAGGCGCACGTCTACTCCGAGATCGTCCCGCACACGATGCCCGTCGCGGAGATCGCCGCGCGGCGTCCCGCCGCGGTGATCCTCAGCGGTGGACCGTCCAGCGTGTATGAGCCGGGCGCGCCGTCGCTGGACGCCGAGCTGTTCGAGACCGGCATCCCGGTCTTCGGCATCTGCTACGGGTTCCAGGCGATGGCCCAGGCCCTCGGCGGGACGGTGGAGCACACCGGCGTGAGCGAGTTCGGGGGCACCCGGCTGGAGGTGACGGACGCGGGGACGCTGTTCGCCGGGCTGCCCGCCGAGCAGAGCGTCTGGATGTCGCACGGCGACTCCGTCAGCGTCGCCCCGGCCGGGTTCGCCGTCACCGCGCGCTCGGACGGCGCGCCCGTCGCGGCGTTCGAGGACACCGGGCGGCGCCTGTGCGGCGTGCAGTTCCACCCCGAGGTCCTGCACAGTGAGCACGGTCAGCGAGTACTCGAGCGGTTCCTGTTCGAGGTCGCCGGCGTCGAGCCGACGTGGACCATGGCGAACGTCATCGACGAGCAGGTGGCGGCCATCCGGGCCCAGGTAGGGGCAGGCCGCGTGCTGTGCGCGCTCTCGGGCGGTGTCGACTCCGCGGTGGCCGCGGCGCTCGTCCAGCGCGCGGTCGGCGACCAGCTCACGTGCGTCTTCGTCGACCACGGCCTGCTGCGCCAGGGCGAGGCCGAGCAGGTGGAGCGCGACTTCGTCGCCGCGACGGGCGTGCGCCTGGTCGTCGTCGACGCGCGGCAGCGGTTCCTCGACGCCCTCGCCGGCGTGAGCGACCCGGAGACCAAGCGCAAGATCATCGGCCGTGAGTTCATCCGCGTGTTCGAGGCCGCGGAGCGCGACCTGATCGCGGAGGCGGGGGCGTCGGGGGAGACGATCCAGTTCCTCGTCCAGGGCACGCTGTACCCGGACGTCGTCGAGTCCGGCGGCGGGACCGGCACCGCGAACATCAAGAGCCATCACAACGTCGGCGGGCTGCCCGAGGACCTGCAGTTCACGCTCGTCGAGCCGCTGCGAGCGCTGTTCAAGGACGAGGTGCGCCAGGTCGCGCTCGACCAGGGCCTGCCGCCGGAGATCGTGTGGCGCCACCCCTTCCC
>JAFIHP010000367.1 GCA_017849335.1 Actinomycetales bacterium
ACCGGAACGACAACGTCGTGGTCGTCTGCTCGATCGAGAACCTCGACCCGATGGGCGGGCACACCGGGGACTCGAGCACAGTCGCCCCGTCACTGACCCTGACCGACCGCGAGTACCAGCGGATGCGTGACGTGGGAATCGCCATCATTCGCGCGGTGGGCGTCGACACCGGCGGATGCAACATCCAGTTCGCCGTCAACCCCCTGGACGGTCGACTCATCGTCATCGAGATGAATCCGCGGGTCTCCCGCTCGTCGGCGCTGGCGTCCAAGGCGACCGGCTTCCCGATCGCGAAGATCGCGGCGCGCCTGGCGATCGGCTACACGCTCGACGAGATCCCCAACGACATCACGCAGGAGACGCCGGCGTCCTTCGAGCCGACGCTGGACTACATCGTCGTCAAGGTCCCGCGGTTCGCGTTCGAGAAGTTCCCGCAGGCGGACCCGACGTTGACGACCACGATGAAGAGCGTCGGCGAGGCGATGGCGATCGGCCGCAGCTTCCCCGAGGCGCTGCAGAAGGCGTTGCGGTCGCTGGAGAACGCCGCGGCCCCGTTCGACTGGCCGGCCAGTCGCGACGAGGTCGACGTGCCGGCGCTCCTGGACGCCATGCGCATCCCGCACGACGGTCGCCTGTCGCAGGTCCAGCTGGCGCTGTGGGCCGGAGCGGGTGTCGAGGCCGTCCACGAGGCGACCCGGATCGACCGCTGGTTCCTCGACCAGATCGCGCTGATCAACGAGGTGGCCGACGAGATCCGCGATGCCGCGACGTTGGACGAGCGCCTCCTGCGCCGGGCGAAGCGCACCGGGTTCTCCGACCGTCAGATCGCGAGCCTGCGCGGACTGGCCGAGGACGAGGTGCGCTCCCTGCGGCACGCGCTCGAGGTGCGCCCGGTCTCCGCGACTGTCGACACGTGCGCCGCGGAGTTCGCCGCGCGGACGCCGTACCACTACTCGGCGTACGACGAGGAGACCGAGGTCAGCCCCAGCGACCGCGACAAGGTGATCATCCTGGGCTCCGGGCCGAACCGGATCGGCCAGGGCATCGAGTTCGACTACTCCTGCGTGCACGCCGCGCTCACCCTCCGCGAGGCGGGGTACGAGACCATCATGGTCAACTGCAACCCCGAGACGGTGTCGACCGACTACGACACGTCCGACCGGCTGTACTTCGAGCCCCTCACCTTCGAGGACGTCCTGGAGGTCGTGCACGCCGAGTCCGGGGCGGGCCGGCTGGTCGGCGTGATCGTCCAGCTCGGCGGCCAGACTCCGCTGGGCCTCGCGAAGCGGCTGAAGGACGCGGGTGTCCCGATCGTCGGCACCAGCCCCGAGGCGATCCACCTCGCGGAGGAGCGGGGCGCCTTCGGCCGGGTGCTCGCCGAGGCGGGCCTGGCGGCCCCCCGGCATGGCACCGCCCGGACGTTCGTCGAGGCGCAGGCGATCGCCGCCGACGTCGGGTACCCCGTGCTGGTGCGGCCGAGCTACGTCCTCGGCGGTCGCGGGATGGAGATCGTCTACGACGACGCGATGCTCGCGGGCTACCTCGAGCGCGCGACGATGATCGCCCCGGAGCACCCCGTCCTGGTCGACCGCTTCCTCGACGACGCGGTCGAGATCGACGTCGACGCGATCTACGACGGCGACGACCTCTACCTCGCCGGGGTCATGGAGCACATCGAGGAGGCCGGCATCCACTCCGGCGACTCGGCCTGCGCGCTGCCCCCGATCACACTGGGCGTCGAGGACATCGACCGGATCCGCGACGCGACGCTGCGTATCGCCCGCGGGGTCGGCGTACGCGGGCTCATCAACGTCCAGTACGCGATCGCCGGTGACGTGCTCTACGTGCTCGAGGCGAACCCACGGGCGTCCCGGACGGTCCCGTTCGTCTCGAAGGCCACCGCGGTGCCCATCGCGAAGGCCGCCGCGCGGGTCATGGTGGGAGAGTCGATCGCTGACCTGCGGCGGACCGGCGTCCTGCCGGCCGCGGGCGACGGCGGGACGCTCCCGCAAGGGGCGGCGATCTCCGTCAAGGAGGCCGTCCTGCCGTTCGGCCGGTTCCACGGCGTCGACACCGTCCTCGGCCCCGAGATGCGGTCGACCGGGGAGGTCATGGGGATCGACGACTCCTTCGGGATCGCGTTCGCCAAGTCCCAGGAGGGCGCCTTCAGCGGTGGCCTGCCGACCTCCGGAACGGCGTTCGTGTCCCTGGCCAACCGGGACAAGCGGGCCGCGATCTTCCCGGTGAAGCGGCTGTCGGACCTGGGCTTCCGCATCCTCGCGACGTCTGGCACGGCGGCCGTCCTGCGCCGCAACGGGATCGAGGTCGACGAGGTGCGCAAGCAGCACGAAGGGCGGGGCCCCTCGGGTGAGGCCACGACGGTCGACGCGATCATGTCCGGGCAGGTGCAGCTCATCGTGAACACCCCGTACGGCGTCGGACCGCGACTCGACGGATACGAGATCCGGACGGCAGCGGTGATGAAGGGCGTGCCGTGCATCACCACCGTGCAGGGGCTGGCGGCAGCCGTGCAGGGCATCGACTCGCTCCAGCACACCGAGCCCACCGTCCGGGCGCTGCAGGAGCACGGTGCCGCGCTCGCGGCCCTGCGGGCCCAGGAAGGCTGAGGTCACGTCGATGTCGCTAGCGGTGCAGGCCAAGGGCGAGGTCCTCGACGTCCGCCGGGTCGGGGCGTACCACGTGCTGTCGCTGACGGCACCCGGTGTCGCCGAGGTGACGCGACCGGGTCACTTCGTGACGCTCGGCATCGGAGGCGAGGAGAGCAGCATGCTTCTTCGCCGCGCATTCGCCATCCACCAGGTGCAGTCGCGCGGGGTGTACGGAGGCACGCTCGACGTGGTCGTCAGCGTGCACGGCAAGGGAACCCGCTGGCTGGCCGACCGGCGCCGGCACGACG
>JAFIHP010000368.1 GCA_017849335.1 Actinomycetales bacterium
CGTCCACCTTCTGGTAGCGCGCCAACTGCTGCGTTACACGCATGGTGGGCACCTTCGGCTGCCGCCTGCCATACCCGTCGTCCTCTTCCTCGCCGGGCAATGCGTCCAGGTTGAGGAGCTTGGACCAGGTCAAGCCCAGTCGTTCCGACTGACGCAGTCCGAGGAACTGCAACAGCATCCGGCAGTAGTCCGGGTGCTCTTGGGCCCGCAGGTCGCTCATCAACTGAATGGCGTTGTCGGCCAGGTGCTCGACCTCTTCCTCCTCCCGCTCGATTGTCGGGGGCTCAACCCCGGCTATGGGGGATGCGAGGATGCGACTCTTCGACACGGCGTAGTTCAGCATGACCGACAAAGTCCGGTAGACGTTCTTGCGCGCCGAGGCCCCGAGGGGGCCGACTTTCCGCTCCTTGCCCCCAGCCTTCTTGGGGGCAAGGGTCCGCTCCTTGACGAGTTCGGCGTTGAGGAGGATCCGGATGTGGTCCGCGTTGAGTTCGTCGAGCATCGTGGCGCCCAGGAACGGGCCAATGTGGTCCCGATACATCTGCGCGTACTTCAGTTGCATGGTCTCGGAGGTTTCGGTGTAGCGCAGGTGGTCGCGCCAGAGCGTGAACCACTCGTCCAGCGTGACGGCGTTCTTGTGGCGGCGCCGAGTCACGCGCCTCGGGGAGTCACCCTGGCTCCGCGCCACCCATGCCGTGAAGTTGGCCCGGCATCGGTCGAGGGCCATCGACTGCGTCGGCCCGCTACCGGTGATGCGCTTCCTGGTCACCCCTGGGGGCAGATGCTCCACCGGCACGTCCATCGAGGCTTGCCAGTAGGTGTAGGGCCGTCGCTCGCCCTCGGAATCCACCAGGTAGGCCGTCTTGCGGTAGAGGCCCCCCTCGTGACGCGCTCGGCGTTTTCGCTCCCCCATAGAGGGAAAGTAGCGCATTACGCCAATGGTTTACGCCAGAAGAATGGGACTTTGGCGGTCAATTGTGAGGGGATTCCTCATAGTTGACCACCACCGTGGAGGCTAGGGGACTCGAACCCCTGACTTCTGCCTTGCAAAGGCAGCGCTCTACCAACTGAGCTAAGCCCCCGGAGGGACCGCGACTAGCGCAGGTCGGGATCGGTGGTCGCCTCGGACCACAGGTCCTGCTCCGCCTTGCGGGCGGCGATCTGGCGGTACACGACGTAGCCGATGCCGGCGAGGACGACGAGGAGAAGGAGCTTCTTCATATCGCGCAGCCTACGCGGCGGTACGGCTCCGGTGCACCTGGCTCCGGTACGGATGGAGTCCGGCCGCCGCGCGGGGTTGACTGGAGCGGTGAGCGCGGCGGATCCCGGGGCCGGTGACTGCGTGGACCTGTACTGGATCCCGCTCGGCTCCGGGCGCGGGACAGGACCCCGGATCGTCCGGCTCGGCGGCCGGTCGTACGCGGCCGCGCAGCGGGCTCGTGGGCGCGCTGCCGGGCCGGTGTTCCACGCGGCGCTGGTCGTCCGGGCGGACGCTGTCACGCGATCGGTCGAGATGGCGCCTGCCTGGGGGCGTGGTGCGCGAGGGCGAGGCGTCGTCGGCACGGGTCCGGTCGGGATGCGGTGCCTCGGGCGCTCGGCGATGTTCCGGTACGAGATCCGCTGCTCGGCCGGGACCGTGATCCCCGACCTGGCCGACGCCGTGGACTCCCCCGTCGAGATCGCCACCGGAGTCGACGCCGCTCGCCGCGTGCTCCTGGCCGTGGAGTCGGTCCCGCGGCCGCCCTGGGGGCGCGACGAGCTGGCCGCCGGCCAGATGTGGAACTCGAACTCCCTGGTCGCCTGGGCGTTGTCCCGGGCGGGGGTCGACCTGACGACCGTGAGGCCACCGGCCGGCGGCATCGCGCCGGGATGGGAGGCGGGGGTGCGCGTCGCCGCGCGGAGGTCGTCGTGAACGGTGGGCCTACCTGGACTTGAACCAGGGACCTCTTCCTTATCAGGGAAGCGCTCTAACCAAACTGAGCTATAGGCCCGAACGTCGGGAGACACTACCCGACCAAACCGCCCCACCCGCTACCGGGTGCGGCCGATCCCTCGAGACCGGTCACACCTCGTCGGACAGGACGACCTCGATTCCGCCGGTCAGACCGACCGTCAGGTTGTACATGACCGCGAAGAGCGTCGAGAACACCGACAGAAGGACGATCTCCACCGAGGCGATGATGATCGCCACGCCGATGACACGCGAGAAGTCGACGTAGTCCATCAGGTCGAACGAGGTCGTGGCCGAACCCACGACCTCGTCGACCGTGCGGGACACCGTGAGGAAGACCCCGGTCACGTCGAGCACCCACCACAGCACCCCGACGGCCACCACGATCACGATGCCGATCGCCAGGGCGAGCATGAACGACGCCTTGGCGACCGACCACGGGTCGATCCGCGTCACATAGAGCCGGGCCCGGCGGGGCGTCCGGACCTCGCTCACGGGGCGGTCTCCGGTGCGGGGGCGTCCCCGGTCCCGTCGGCCTCCGTGGCGACGTCGGTGTCGACCGTCGTCGCGTCGTCCGCGTCGTCGTCGGACTCGGCCGCCCGTGCCACGGCGACGATGCTGTCACCGTCCGCCAGGCTCATCAAGGTCACGCCCATCGTGTCGCGCCCGGACGACCTCAGCTCGGCGACCCGGGTCCGGATGACGACGCCGTTCGAGGCGATCGCGAACAGTTCGTCGTCCAGGTCGCAGACCAGGGCGCCGACGAGCGACCCGCGCTCCTCGACCAGCCGCATGGCGCGGACGCCCAGGATCCCGCGACCCTTCACCGACCATTCGTCGATCGACGTCCGCTTGGCGAAGCCGCCGTCGGTGACGGTGACCACGTACGTCTCCGGCCGGACGACGTCCATCGCCAGGAGCGCGTCGTCGCCACGGAACCGCATGCCGATGACGCCGCTGGTGGCCCGGCCCATCGGGCGCAGTGTCTCGTCGTCGGCCGTGAAGCGCGACGACATTCCCTTGCGGGACACCAGCATCAGGTCGTCGGACTCCTGCACCAGCTGGGCCGAGATCAGCTCGTCGCCGTCGGCCAGGTTGATGGCGATGATCCCGCCCTGGCGGTTGGAGTCGTACTCCGACAGCCGGGTCTTCTTGACCGCTCCGGACCGGGTCGCCAGGACCAGGTACGGCGCCGCCGAGTAGTCCCGGATCGCCAGTACCTGCGCGATCGTCTCGTCGGGCGCGAACGCCAGCAGGTTCGCGACGTGCTGCCCGCGTGCGTCACGGCCGGCGTCCGGCAGCTGGTACGCCTTGGCGCGGTAGACCCGTCCGGTGTTGGTGAAGAACAGGATCCAGTGGTGGGTCGTGCTGACGAACAGGTGCTCGACGACGTCGTCCTGTCGCAGTGCGGCGCCCCGCACGCCCTTGCCGCCGCGGCGCTGGGACCGGTACAGCTCGGTCCGGGTGCGCTTCGCGTAGCCGCCGGACGTGATCGTGACGACCACGTCCTCCTCGGCGATGAGGTCCTCGTCGGTGACGTCGCCGTCCCACGCCACGAACTGCGTGCGACGGTCGTCGCCGTAGCGCTCGGTGATCTCGGCGAGCTCCTCGGCGACGATCGTGCGCTGCCGGGCCGGGTTGCTGAGGATGTCCTCGTAGTCGGCGATGCGGGCCTGCAGCTCGTCGAACTCGTCGATGATCTTCTGGCGCTCCAGAGCCGCGAGCCGGCGCAGTTGCATGTCGAGGATGGCCGTGGCCTGCAGCTCGTCGATGTCGAGGAGCTCCATGAGGCCGGCCCGGGCGTCCTCCACCGTCGCCGACGCCCGGATGAGGGCGATGACCTCGTCGAGAGCATCGAGGGCCTTGAGGTAGCCGCGCAGGATGTGGGCGCGCTCCTGCGCCTTGCGCAGCCGGTACTGCGTCCGTCGCTGGATGACCTCGATCTGGTGGGAGATCCAGTACCGGATGAACTGCTCGAGGGCCAGGGTGCGCGGGACGCCGTCGACGAGCGCGAGCATGTTCGCGCCGAAGTTGTCCTGCAGCTGGGTGTGCTTGTAGAGCTGGTTCAGGACGACCTGCGCCACGGCGTCGCGCTTGAGCTCGATCACCAGGCGCATGCCGGTGCGGGACGACGAGTCGTCGCGCACGTCGGCGATCCCCGTGAGCTTCCCCTCGCCCACCAGCTCGGCGATCCGCAGGAGCAGGTTGTCGGGGTTGACCTGGTAGGGCAGCTCGGTGACCACGAGGATCTGCCGGCCGCGCGCGTCCTCATCGACCTCGACGACCGCGCGCATCGTGATCGAGCCGCGACCGGTGCGCTGCGCATCGTCGATCCCCTTGCGGCCGACGATGAGAGCGCCGGTCGGGAAGTCGGGACCCTTCACGCGTTCCATGACCGCGGCCTGCCGCTCCTCGCGGTCGGCGTCGGGGTTCTCCAGCATCCACTGGGCCGCCGCCGCCACCTCGCGGAGGTTGTGCGGCGGGATGTTCGTCGCCATGCCGACCGCGATCCCCGAGCTGCCGTTGACCAGCAGGTTCGGGAACCGGCTGGGCAGCACGAGCGGCTCCTGCGTGCGGCCGTCGTAGTTCGGTCCGAAGTCGACGGTCTCCTCGTCGATGTCGCGGACCATCTCCATCGCCAGCGGCGCCATGCGGCACTCGGTGTAGCGCTGGGCGGCCGGCGGGTCGTTGCCCTGCGAGCCGAAGTTGCCCTGGCCCTGGACGAGCGGGTACCGCAGCGACCAGGGCTGGGCGAGCCGCACGAGTGCGTCGTAGATCGCGGTGTCGCCGTGCGGGTGGTAGTTGCCCATGACGTCGCCGACGACGCGGGCGCTCTTGGAGAAGTTGCGGTCCGGCCGGTAGCCGCCGTCGTACATCGCGTACAGCACCCGGCGGTGGACGGGCTTGAGCCCGTCGCGCACATCCGGCAGTGCACGGGACACGATGACGGACATCGAGTAGTCCAGGTACGACCGCTGCATCTCGGACTGCAGGTCGACCGGGTCGATGCGTCCGTGCGAACCGACGGGCTCCGCGGGAGCGTCAACGTCGATGTCGTCAGGCACGAGAGCCTCCTTGCTCGGGTCGTGCTCGGTCAGATGTCGAGGAAGCGCACGTCGCGCGCGTTCTTCTGGATGAAGTTGCGTCGTGACTCGACGTCCTC
>JAFIHP010000369.1 GCA_017849335.1 Actinomycetales bacterium
AACGCGCTGCTGAAGGCCGCCGCAACCACGGACGAGAACGCCGAACCGGTGAAGGCGAGGAAGGGTGGGGGCTACGAGCCGGACCCCGATCTTCGCGACCAGGAGAACATCCCGCTACCCACCGGCTACTTGGATCTCGACGCGGAAGCGCAGATCGAGGCGGTGCGCGCGGCCGCGGAGCAGCACCTCCGCGACGAGATCCACCCCTACGTTCCCGACGCATGGATCGACCACAGGAAGACCAAGATCGGCTACGAGATCCCCTTCACCCGACAGTTCTACGTGTATGTGCCGCCGAGGCCAGTGGCCGAGATTAGGGCTGAGATCGACGCCCTGGAGGTACAGATCCAGGAGCTCATGCGGGGACTGGCGTGAGCGGCTGGCCCGTGACTCGCGTCGACAGAGTGGCCACGGTCAAGGCGCGAATTGGGTGGAAGGCACTGACGGCTGATGAGTACCAGGACGATGGCTATGTCTTCCTCAACACCCCGAATATCAAGGGCGTGGACATCGACTTCGAGGACGTGAACTACATCAGTCAGTTCCGTTGGGACGAGTCTCCTGAGCTGCAACTGCGTAATGGCGATGTGCTGCTGGCCAAGGACGGAAGCACTCTCGGTATCACCCAAGTTGTTCGCGAACTGCCGAGACCAGCCACCGTCAACGGATCGATCGCAGTGATTCGGCCACGTTCGATGGAGTCTCGCTTCCTTCGCTACGTACTGGCCGCGGCGCCCATTCAGAGTCGCATAGACGAGCTGCGAACGGGGATGGGTGTACCTCACCTTTTCCAGTGGGACATAAACCGACTTCCGCTCACAGAGCCACCGATCGACGAGCAACAGAGGATCGCAGACTTCCTCGATGACCATGTCGCTCGATTGGACGAGATTGCCTCGGCCCGGTCGGACCAAATCGTTCGCTTGATCGAGCGACGTCAGCAGGCGATTGACTCCATGGCGAGGGGCGACGATCCGCTTCGCAGGCTACGCAGCATCGTCTCGTTGCTGCGAGACGGGACGCATCAGCCTCCGCCGCGAGTGGCCGACGGAGTGCCCCTGCTTACGGCGAAGAACCTTCGCGGGCACCGTCTGGCTCTCAATTCCGCCGACACGTTCATTTCGCCGGACGACGCTGATCAACTCGACCGGACGTTGGCAATTCGGGCCGGCGACGTCCTGCTCTCGATCAAGGGAACGGTCGGCAGCGCCGCGGTTGTGCCGGTCGAGTTTCCGAGGTTTCAGATTGAGCGGAACATTGCTCTGATGCGAGCCGATCCGGAGTTGGTCGATCCACAATGGCTCTACTGGCATCTACGCGCCACGCAGACTAGGGCACAGATGAGCCTTTCGATGGGCTTCTCGGCGCAGCCCGGAATTTACTTGGGGACGTTGGCTGACTTGCAGATCAGCGTTCCTGACCTTCCGGAGCAGTCTCGTCGCCTGATGTCCTTGCAGGACGTGACCTCGGCTTGCGAGTCGGCTGAGGCCGCTCTCACCCGCTCCATCGACCTCCTCAACGAATACAAACGGTCTCTCATCACCGCGGCCGTGACGGGGGAGTTCGATGTGACGACGGCACGGACGGGGGTCCCGGCATGAGCGTTCACCAGGAAGCGGCGTTCGAGTCGTCGATTGAGGCGCACCTGCTCGCGCATGGCTGGGCCGCGCTCCCGCCCACCGGGTACGACCGCGCCCTCGGCCTGTTCCCCGACGAACTCGTTGCGTTCATAGAGTCTTCGCAGCCCGACGAGTGGGCCGACCTCTGCAAGCGTCTCGGCGGCCCCGCCGCGGCGCGCACCAAGGTCGCCAAGCGTGTCGCCGACCAGATCACTGAGCGGGGCGCCGTGGACGTCCTGCGCGGCGTCGTCAAGGACACAGGCGTCACGTTCCGCGTCGCCGCTTTCGCGCCGGCGAACGGCCTGACCCCGTCGCTCCTGCAGCGATACGAGGCGAACCGGCTCGCCGTCGTCCGCCAGCTCCACCACAGCGAGTCGAACCCGCAGGACTCCCTCGACGTCACGCTCGTGCTCAACGGCATCCCGGCCGCGACGGCCGAGCTGAAGAACCCGCTCACCGGTCAGTCCGTCGAGGACGCCATGACGCAGTACCGGACGGACCGCACGCCGACCGACCTCATCTTCCGGCGACGGACGCTCGTGCACTTCGCCGTCGACCCCCATCAGGTCTACATGACCACGCGGCTGGCCAAGCAGGACACCGTGTTCCTTCCGTTCAACCAGGGCTCGGCGGGCGCCGGCAACCCCGGGGGCGCCGGCAACCCGGCGAACCCCGGCGGCTACGCCACCGCCTACCTGTGGGAGCGGGTCTGGCAGCGCGACACCTGGCTGAACATCCTCGGCTCGTTCGTCCACGCCGAGGAGGTGCTCGACGAGAACGGCGGCAAGACCGGCGTCACCCGCATCCTGTCTCCGCGCTTCCACCAGTGGGACGCGGTCACCAAGCTGCTCGCCGCCACCTCGGCCGACGGCCCGGGCTTCGATCGGCTCGTGATGCACTCCGCTGGCTCCGGCAAGTCGAACACCATCGCGTGGACGGCGCACCAGCTCTCCCGTCTGCACACGCCGTCGGCGATCGAGGCCGCGGTCGCGCACGGGCTCGGGACCGACCAGCCGATCTTCCACAAGGTCATCGTCATCACCGACCGCGTCGCCCTCGACCGGCAGCTCCAGGCGACCGTGACCGGCTTCGACCACACGCCCGGCACGATCGTCTCCATCACGGAATCCAGCCAGCAGCTGCGCGAAGCGCTGTCGGGCAACAC
>JAFIHP010000370.1 GCA_017849335.1 Actinomycetales bacterium
GACTCGATGATCGCCGCGGCCGGCGGGACCGACGCCGGTGCGGCCGCGGGCCTCGCCGCGTTCACGCCGATGACCGCCGAGGCCGTCGCGGCGATGAACCCCGACGTGATCGTGGTGATGACGAAGGGCCTGGAGTCCGTCGGCGGCGTGGACGGGCTCCTCCAGCTCCCGGGGGTCGCCCAGACCCGCGCCGGGCAGGAGCGCCGGGTCGTCGCCGTCGACGACACCCTGCTCCTGTCGTTCGGCCCGCGGACCGGCGAGCTCGCCACCGCGCTGCGGTCCGCGTTCGCAGCCGTGTCGCCGTGACGCGACGCGCGACCTGGGTGGCGCTCGCGCTTGGCGTCGCCTGCGTTGTCGGCTCCCTCCTCGCCCTGCGACTGGGCGCCGCGGAGGGCACCGCCCAGATCGTGTGGGAGATCCGTGCTCCGCGGGTCGCGATGGCCCTGCTGATCGGCGGCGGGCTCGGCGCCGCCGGTGCCCTCATGCAGGGATCGCTCAGCAACCCGCTCGCTGATCCCGCGCTGGTCGGGATCAGCGCCGGCGCCGCCCTCGCCACGGTCGCGGGTGCTGCCGTCGGCCTGACGTTCGGCTCCCTGGGCGCCGGGCTGACCGCGACCGTCGGCGCAGGCGTCGCCGCTGCCGTGGTGGTCCTGGCGTCGCAGCACGAGGGTCGACCCGAGGTCGTCACCCTGCTGCTCGCCGGTGTCGCCGTCACGGCGTTCGCCGGGGCGCTGCTGGCCGTCCTGGTGACGATGACCCCCGTCGCGTCCGGACGCTCCCTGACGTTCTGGTCCAGCGGATCGCTCGCGCTGTCGACCTGGCCGGCCGTGACGTCCGTCCTGCCGTTCGTCCTCCTCGGCGCCGGGACCGCCGCGTATGTCGCCCGCTCGCTCGACGTCCTAGCCCTCGGCGACCGCAGCGCGGCGGCAGCCGGCGTCGACGTGCGGCGCGTGCGGGTCGCCGCCATCGCGGCCGTCGTGCTCCTTGTCGGTGCGGGAGTCGGGGCCGTCGGCGTCATCGCGTTCGTCGGCCTGCTCGTGCCCCACGCCGTCCGCGCCGTCCTCGGTCCGCGGCATCGCTCACTGCTGCTCGTGAGCGCCCTCGCCGGGGCACTCCTCCTCCTCCTCGCCGACACCATCGCCCGGCTGCTGGCCAACCCGCTGGAGATCCCGATCGGCGCGGTGACCGCGGCGATCGGGGCGCCGGCCTTCTTCGTGCTGCTTCGCCGGACCCGTGCGCGGCAAGGCGGGTGGGCATGACCGGGGACGCGGCCTCCCTGCGGGCCGCCTCCGTGCGCACCGGGGGCCGAGACCGGCTCCTGCCGACGACACTGTCGATCCCGACCGGGACGGTCACGGCCATCGTGGGCCGCAACGGGTCCGGCAAGTCGACCCTCCTCGGCGTGCTCGCCGGCGAGATCGCCCCGACGACCGGGGAGGCCCTCGTCGGCGGCTCGCCCGCCTCGTCGCTCACGGCGCGCGAGCTCGCCCGCCGGCGGGCCCTGCTCGCCCAGGACACCCACGTCGCGTTCGGCTTCACCGTGCGTGACGTCGTGAGCTGGGGCCGGGCGCCCTGGCGCGGGACGCCGCAGTCCGCCGACGACGATGCGGTGGTCGCGGCCGCGATCGCGGCCCAGGGGCTGGACGACCTCGTCGACCGGCCGGTCACCTCGCTGTCCGGGGGCGAGCGCAAGCGCGTCCACATCGCCCGGGTCACGGCGCAGCAGGCGGACCTCCTCCTCCTCGACGAGGCCGACTCCGACCTGGACCTCGTCGGGCGCCGCACCGTCGACGCCGCGGCCCGCCAGCACGCCGATCGCGGCGGCACCGTCGTCGTGGTCAGCCACGACATCACGCGGATCAGCCACGCGTGCGACCGGGTCGTGCTGCTGCGTCACGGGCTGCTGATCGCGGACGGACCACGGGACGACGTCCTCACCGAGAGCCTGCTGACGCAGGCGTTCGACGCCGAGGTGCGGGTCGTCGCAGACGACGGAGGGGTCGTCGTCCGGATGCGGTGAGCCGATGGTGTGCCACAGTGTCGCCATGGCGATCGTGCACCGAGCAGACATCACCCCGCCCAAGCTCGACCTCATCGGCTGGTGGCTGGCGACCCAGGACTGGTTCACCGAGGACGGCCCGGTGGAGCGCGAGGCGGCCTTCCGCCTCGACGACCCCGCCGGCGAGGTCGGCATCGAGACCTTCATCGTGCGCAGCGGGGCGTTCACGTTCCACGTCCCGGTGACCTATCGGTCCGAGCCGCTCGCCGATGGGCTCCTCGTCGGCGAGCTGGAGCACTCGGTGCTGGGCCACCGCTGGGTGTACGACGGACCGAGCGACCCGGTCTACGTCGCCACGACGTCGGCCGCCATCGCGAACGGCGGCCACGAGGTCGACATGTTCTTCGAGGACGGGACGCAGCTGCCACGACCGGACTGGTACGCGAGCGCGACCGGCAGCGGCGCGGGTTCCGGCGAGGTCGTCGGAGCCCTAGCGGTCGCCCGGTCCGTGCCCGCACCCGTCCCGCCGGGCGTCGCCACGCTCGACGTCACGTGGGGCGGGCTGGCGTCACCGATGACGGTCGCCTGGCTCTCCTAGGTCACGCGCGGGCGGTCGTGGTCGCGACGAGGATCTCCAGCGCCAGCAGCTTCTGCTCGGGGTCGAGTCCGGTGCGCTCGCGCACGCCGCCCTTCATGGCCCCGTCGGCATCCGCGAGAGCGACCACCGCAGCCGCCAGTCGTCGTTGGTCGCCGCTCCAGCGCGACCACTGCCGTTGCAGCACGCGCACCTTCCACGGCGGCACGGCGGCCTCGCGCGCGACATCGGCCTCCGACGCGCCCGGCGGCATCCCGCCGACCCGCACGAGGGTGCGCAGCCCCGAGGCCAACGACGCGACCGTCGCCGGCCCGACCCGGCCACCCTCGCTGGCGAGCATCGCCTGGCGCAGCATCCGGAGGGCGTCGGCCGAGCGCCGCTCCCAGACCGCGTCCGCGATCGCGAACCCGGAGACGTCGGCCACGCCGCCGAAGTACTCGCGCACCGCGTCCGCGTCGATCGGGTCGGTCTCGAGGTCGGACGACAGCTGGGACACGGCCGCAGCGAGCAGCCCGAGGTCCTGGCCGATCGCGTCGTAGAGGACGGTCAGCGCGTCGGTCGTGACCTTGCGCTTGTGCGCGGCGAACTCGCGGGAGAGGAACTCCAGCGTCGCCTTCCCACGCTTGACGACCTGGCAGTCGGCCACCTGCGCCCCGGCCCCCCGCACGGCGTCGAGAAGGGCCTTGCCCTTCATACCACCGGGATGGGTCAGGACGAGGGTGACGTTGTCCGGTTGGTCGGCGATCAGTTCGCGGACCGCGGCCCCGAGCTGCTCGTCGGCCGCATCGAGGCCGGTCAGGACGATCACGACCCCGTCGCCGAACAGGTTCGGTGCCGCGGCCTCGCGCACCGCGCCCGCTGCGCCGTCGTCGTTCGCGGCGATCGTGATGCGCTGGATCGACGGGTCCGCGGCGCGCGCCGCGGCCGTCGCCGCCAGCACGGCCCTTTCGGTGAGCGCGGCCTCCCCGCCGAGAGCCAAGGTGATCCGCGCCATGCCGGTGAGCATGCCACGCCCGCCCGACGCGCCCGCTACCGACGGGTGACCGCTCCGACACCGTGCGGGCCGACGGGCACCACGGCGACATCGCCGGACTCGTCCGTGCGCACCACCTGCGCGCCGACCGCCCGCCACGCCGCGACCGTCGACGCCGCGGGGTGGCCGTAGTCGTTGTCCGCGCCCACGCTGATCAGGGCGAGCGACGCCGGTGCCCAGGTCGTCAGGTCCGCGGCGACGTCGGCGGAGCCGTGGTGAGGGACCTTCACGACGTCGAACGGCCCGCCGCCGAGATCGGTCGCGATGGCCTGCTGGGCCTCGGTCTCGATATCGCCCGTGAGCAGCAGGCGTCGCCCTCCTGTCCGCACGTCGAGCACGATGCTCGCGTTGTTCGGGACGGACCCGGCATCGATCCGGCGGGCCGGCCAGATCGCCCGCCACGACACGGGCCCGACGGTCCGCTCCTCCCCTGCCCGCACCTCCCGGGCGACGAGGCCGACCTCGGCCAGGAGGTCGTCGACGCGGTCGGCCTGGTCAGCGGGATCGCGCACCCCGGAGACGAGCACCTCACCGGCGTGCCGGTCACGCAGGACACCGGCCAGGCCGCCGACGTGGTCGGCGTGGAAGTGGGTCAGCACGATGGACGGGACCTCGACCACCCCCAGGGCGTCCAGGCAGTCGTCGACCAGGTCCGGATCGGGGCCGGTGTCCACCACGACCGCAGAGCCCTCTCCTGCGCTCAGGACGAGCGCATCGCCCTGGCCGACATCGCACATGACGAACAGCCAGTCCGGCGGTGGCCACCCGCGCCGCGACGGCGGGGCGAGGACCAAGAGCATGACGACGGCCGCGGCGGACACCGCGACAGCCCACCGCGGCGGCAGCCGACAGCCCCGTTCCGCGAGTCGGCGCCACGCGCGGAACGCGAGCCACCCGACGGCCGTGAGTCCGCCGAGCACTCCGACCCCTGCCCAGCCCGGCGGGAGCGGGATCCCGGAGAGCGGGAGGCCCGCACCGAGGTGGGCCACCCGGACGATCACGGCCGCCGGCCAGGTCGCGACGTACGCCAGCCCGGTCGCGAGCGCAGGGACGACCGGAGACACGAGCGCTGCCGCCAAGCCCAGCACCGTGACCGCCGGGACGAACGGGGCGGCGAGCAGGTTGGCGGGCACGGCGACCCAACCGACGGCTCCGCCCATCGCGACGAGCACCGGGAGCGTGCCGACCTGCGCCGACACCGTCAGCGCCACCGCCTCCTGCAGGGAACGCGGCCAGCGGCCCGTCCACGAGCCGGCCTCGAGCCGGGACCGGACGAGCGGGCCCAGCAGCACGATCCCGGCCGTCGCCAGCGCCGAGAGCGCGAACCCCCACGAGGTCGCCAGCCACGGCGCCACGAGGACGAGAACGATGACGCCCGTGGCGAGCACGGCCGGTCCTGCCCGGCGACCTCCCGCGAGGACGCCCACGGTGGCGATGACGCCCATCGCGACCGCGCGCAGGACGCTGGGTTGCGGGCCCACCAGCACCGTGAACCCGGCGACGGCGCCCAGGCTGGCCACGGTGCGGCTCCGCAACGACGCCCGCGCGAGACCCGCGGCGGCCAGAACGACGCCGAGGACGATCGCGATGTTCCCGCCGCTGACCGCGGTCAGGTGCGCCAGCCCGCTCTCGCGCATCGCGTCGGCGAGGTCCTCGGGTTGGGCGGACTCGTCGCCGATGGCGAGTCCGGCGACGAGCGCCGCGGGTTCCTCCGGGCGGCCAGCGAGCGCCGAACGCAGACCCGCGCGCATCGCCTGGGCCACCGCGTCGATCGGACCAGGGTCGGCCACGGCGACGACCCGGTCGGCGGACAGGGCAACGGCGGCGTCCGACCCCGGCCACGCCGCTTCGAGCCGGCCCGTGACCGTGACGGTCGATCCCGGCGGCGGGCTGGAGGCGGTGGCCGGGAGCCGCACAACCAGCGGCAGGTCGACGTCGACGCGCTGACCGCGGGCCGTCATCGCCGACGTGGCGAGGCGTACCTGCAGCCACGGAGGGGACCACGACGCTCCCCCGTCGTGGAGCTCCGGCTCACCGGTGAGCACGGCCGTCACCGTCGCGGTCGCCCGGTCGTCGGCCCACGACGCGACGGGATCGGGGCCGGTCGCCACCGTCGACAGCGCCGTGGCGGTGACGGCGGCCCACGCGGCCGTCGCGACCACCAGGACCACCCGGCGTGGCACGACCGCCAGGACCGACAGGACCGGGGCGACGACCACGCACCCGACGAGCACATCGCCGGCGACCTCGGCGCGTCCGGCCAGCAGGGGGTCGGCGAGCAGGAGCCATCGCGCTCCCGCCGCGACCACCCACACCGTCGCCGCGGGGACCAGGAGTCGGGCATCGACACCGGTGGGCGTCACACGCGCACGAGCGGCCGTAGCTGGCCGAGGATCGCATCCCCGATGCCGGACACCTCACCGAGCTCGTCGACGGACCGGAACGGCCCGTGGGCCTGCCGCCACGCGAGGATCCGCCCCGCCAGCACGGGGCCGACCCCGGGCAGCGTGTCGAGCGCCGCGAGGTCCGCGGTGTTCAGATCGACTATCGGCGCCACGGCACCGGTCGTAGGAGTCGATGCCGCCGCCACCGCGTCGGCGCCGACCGCGATCTGCTCGCCGTCGGCGAGTACGCGCGCGAGGTTCACCGAGTCCGCGGCGCGGGGACGGGTGACGCCACCGGCGGCAGCGATGGCGTCCGCGACCCGGGACCCCGCCGGCAAGGTCACCAACCCGGGCCGCGCGACCCGGCCGACGACATGCACGACGACCACCGCGGCGGGAGACGGGGCGGCCGGCGGCTCGACCGAAGGGGCGTCTGACGGCTCCACCGCCGCTGTCGACGGCGACGGGCCGACGGCCACGGCGCGCGGCCTCCCGCTCCAGGCCCAGTACGCCCCGAGCACCAGCGTCACCGCGACGATGAGCGCGAGTCCCCGCAGCGCCGAGCCGGTCCACGGTCCGAGGACGCGAAGCCGCTCCCCGGCGGTGTCGAGCCGGGTCCGACGATCGTTGCCCCACATGCCGGCGACGCTAGGGCCGTCCCACGCCGCCGATCGGCCGCTGTGGACGCGGGCCCGACCCGGGTCGGCTGTGGACGCACCAGGCGGCCCTCGCGCTGCTCAACGCCCGCGGACCGCGCTCCACCCCTGCCGCAGGTTGCGCTCGTGCCGTGCGAGCACGAGCACGCCGAGCACGACCGCGAACCACATGACCGACGCGTCGGTCCAGCCGGCCCACCAGCCGACGATCCCGCTGACGATGAGGGTCAGCGCCGCGAGCACCGCACCGAGCCCGACCCGGTGCCAGACCGCGACCCCGATCCCGAACGCGAACAGGGCCGGGACCGCGAGCAGGGGCTGGACGCCGAGGATCGCCCCGAGGCTCGTCGCGACCCCCTTGCCGCCTCGACCCTTCAGGTACGGGGACGTGATGTGCCCGACGACGGCCGCGATCCCGGCGATCTCCCCGGCGGTCTGGCCGATCAGTACGCCGAACGCCACGGCGGGGACGAACCCCTTGAGCGCGTCCAGCAGGCCGACGAGAACTGCCCACCGCGGGCCGAGAGCCCGGCCCACGTTCGTCGCGCCCGGGTTGCCGGAGCCCACCTCGCGCAGGTCGACCCGGAACGCGCGCGCCACGATCGCCGCCGGGTTGATCGCGCCCAGTCCGTAGCCGACGACCGCCGCGACCACCCACCAGGCCCAGAGCGCGTTCACACGCTTTCGTCGACATGCGGCGCGACGACCACCGCGACCAGGCCCGGACCGACGTGCGCCCCGACCACCCCGCCGGCGACGCTCTCGACGACCGTCCCGCGGGGGAGGCGACGCCGCAGCTCGCCGGCCAGGCCCGCCGCGCGGTCGGCCGCTGCGAGGTTCTGTACCGCCACGTCGACGGCCCGGTCACCGGCGATCTCCACGCTCACGTCGGCCAGCCGCGCCAGCGCCTTGCCGGCCGTGCGCACCTGCTCCAGCACCTCGACGGCACCGTCGCGGACCTCCAGC
>JAFIHP010000371.1 GCA_017849335.1 Actinomycetales bacterium
GCGCCCGCGCCTGGCGCAGGTGCCGCGCGCCGCGCGGTCGGCACTATCCGGCCTGCGCGCCGCGTGGGGCTGGCCCGACGCGCCACGCCCGGTCGACGCCGACGACCTGCTGCCCGAGCGGGCACTCGGTGGCGACGCGGACGCCCAGGCGGCGCTGGTCGCCCAGGCCCATCGGACCCTCCTGGACGACGCCGCGCTGTACGACACGGCGCGCGCCTACCTCGAACGCACCGGGTCTCTCGAGGCGACCGCGCGGGCACTGTTCATCCACCCGAACACCGTCCGCTACCGACTGCGTCGGATCACCGACCTGACCGGCCTGAGCCCGACCGACGCGCGAGGGGCGTTCACGCTGCGTGTCGGCCTGGTCCTGGGTCGACTCGCGTCGGACGACCTGGAGGCGTGACGCACCACCCGTTGTAGGGTTCCTACAACGATCTGGGCTCGACATTGGCGACAACTGCCGTGCTGAGCCCTCACGAGCAAGGAAGGCTACGACTGTGCTCGTCGTCGTCGCGCCCGGCCAGGGCTCTCAGACCCCCGGATTCCTCGGTCCCTGGCTGGAGGTGGATGGCGTCCGCGAGCGACTCGAGTGGCTGTCTGCCGTGGCCGGCATGGACCTCGTCGCCCACGGCACCACCTCCGACGCGGAGACGATCCGCGACACGGCCGTGGCCCAGCCGCTCATCGTCGGCGCGGGCCTTGTCAGCCTGCTGGCCCTGTTCCCCCACCCGGCGGCCGGCTTCGCCCGGATCGGCGCCGGAGCCGGTCACTCCGTCGGGGAGATCACGGCCGCGGTCGGTGCCGGCGTGCTCACGGCCGAGCAGGCCATGGTGCTGGTCCGCGAGCGCGGCCGCGGCATGGCGGCGGCCTCGGCCGTCACTCCGACCGGCATGAGCGCTGTCCTCGGCGGCGACGCCGACGCCGTGGTGGCCAAGGCCGCCGAGCACGGCCTGACGCCGGCCAACCAGAACGGTGCGGGCCAGATCGTCGTCGCGGGGACACTCGAGCAGCTGGCCGCGTTCGCCGCTGACCCGCCCGAGGGGTCGCGGGTGCGTCCGCTGGAGGTCGCCGGCGCGTTCCACACGACCCACATGGCACCGGCCGTCAGCACTCTCGCGGGCTACGCACGAGCGATCACCACGCGCGACCCGCGGCTGCCGCTGATCTCCAACGCCGACGGTCGGGTCGTCCACGACGGGCGTGAGGTCCTGTCCCGGCTGGTCCGGCAGGTCAGCAGCCCCGTGCGGTGGGACCTGTGCATGGCGGCGATGGCGGACCTCGGCGTGACCGCCGTGCTGGAGATCCCGCCGGCCGGCACCCTGGTCGGCCTGGCCAAGCGGGCCCTGCCCGGCGTGCAGACGCTGGCGCTGAAGACTCCCGACGACCTGCCGGCGGCCTGGGCCATGATCGAGGAGCACGGTCGTCCGGCCCACCTGGATTCCCTGCCGACGTGGCGGTTGCTCGTCGCACCGATCAAGGGCACGTTCCGCCGCTCGTCCACGGCCGCCGACGGAGAGGACATCGCGGCCGAGTCGGCGGTCGGAACCGTCGAGACGCTCCGCGAGTCGATCGCCGTGACCGCCCCGCATGGGGGCACGGTGGTCGAGTGGCTGGTCGAGGACGGTGACCCGGTCGCGCCGGGGCAGCCCATCGTGCGCCTGCACCCGATCGCGCAGGACGTGAGCGCGTGAGGGAACGAGGAGCGAGCGCAGCGAGCCACGCAGGAACCGAACAGGAGAACGCATGACCGCCGCGATCCGTCCCACCGTCGCTACTCCGTACGCCCGGATCGTCGGCGTCGGCACGTACCGACCGGAACGCGTCGTCACGAACGCCGAGATCTGCGAGCAGATCGACTCCTCCGACGAGTGGATCCGCGAGCGCTCAGGGATCATCGAGCGCCGGTTCGCGGCTGCCGACGAGAGCGTCGTGGATCTCGCCGTCGCCGCCGGAGGTTCCGCGATCGCGAAGTCCGGCATCGACCCTGCGCTCATCGACATGGTGATGGTCGCGACGGTCACGCACCCGTACCAGACCCCGTCCGCGGCCGCTGAGGTCGCCGACCGCCTCGGGCTTGTCGACACCGCGGCGACCGACCTGTCGGCCGCCTGTGCCGGCTTCTGCTACGGCCTGGGCCTGGCGGACGGCCTGGTCCGGGCCGGGAACGCGCGGTACGTGCTCGTCGTCGGGGTCGAGAAGCTCACGGACTGGGTCGACCCGACCGATCGGAGCTCGGCGTTCATCTTCGCGGACGGGGCCGGCGCCGTGATCGTCGGGCCGTCCGACGTCCCGGCTCTCGGTCCGGTCGTGTGGGGGTCCGACGGCAGCCAGAAGGACGCCATCACGATGACCCAGTCGCTCGTCGACTACAAGGTGAACGGCGGGGAGAGCTTCCCCGTGCTGCAGATGCAGGGCCAGCAGGTGTTCCGGTGGGCGGTCGGCGAGATGTCGAAGGCCTGCCAGCGCGCGCTCGACGCCGCCGGCGTCCGCGCGGAGGACCTCGACGCGTTCATCCCCCACCAGGCGAACATGCGCATCACCGACGCGATGATCCGGGCGTTGAAGCTGCCCGAGCACGTGCCGGTAGCCCGGGACATCGCCTACACGGGGAACACCTCGGCCGCGTCGATACCGTTGGCCATGGAGCGGATGCTCGACTCCGGTGAGGCCCCGCACGGCGGCACGGCGCTGCTGATCGGGTTCGGCGCCGGGCTGGTGTACGCGGCACAGGTCGTGACCTTGCCCTAGTCCGTTTCGACCGCACCACAACTACACCGACCACGGAACAAGAAGGAGCATTGATGAGCCAGGAGATCCTTGAGGGCCTCGCCACCATCGTCAACGAGGTCGCCGGAGTTCCGGTCGAGGACGTCCAGCCGGACAAGTCCTTCGTGGACGATCTCGACATCGACTCGCTGTCGATGGTGGAGGTCGTCATGGCGGCCGAGGACAAGTGGGGCGTGAAGATCCCCGACAGCGAGGTCAAGA
>JAFIHP010000372.1 GCA_017849335.1 Actinomycetales bacterium
CGGTCCGGGTCAGCGCGCTCGACGTGCAGTCCGACGGCGTCGTGTCACTGGCGCTGTCCGACCCGGACGGGGCCGAGCTTCCGGAGTGGGAGCCGGGCGCTCACGTCGACCTCGTGCTGCCGTCCGGCAAGGTCCGTCAGTACTCGCTGTGCGGCGACCCGGACGACCGGCAGACCTACCGCATCGCCGTGCTGCGCGAGGCGGACGGACGAGGCGGGTCGGTGGAGGTGCATGGCCTGACGGTCGGCGCCGAGCTCACGATCCGCGGACCGCGCAACCACTTCCGGCTGGTCGACGCGCCGGCCTACCACTTCGTGGCTGGCGGCATCGGCATCACCCCGATCATGGCGATGGCGCGGGAGGCCGATCGACGCGGCGTCCCGTGGTCGCTGACGTACGGCGGCCGGACGCGCGCGAGCATGGCGTTCGTCGACGAGCTGCTCGCGCTGGGGGCGGACCGGGTGACGGTCGTTCCCCAGGACGAGGCCGGGCATCCCGACCTGCAGGCGATCACGACGGCGTTGCCGGCGGGCACGGCGGTCTACTGCTGCGGACCGGAGGGGCTGCTGACGGCCCTGGAGGCGGCGAGCGCTGCTCTGCCCGAGCCGATGCGCGTGCACTCCGAGCGGTTCACGCCCCCGGGCGGCGATCGGGTCGACCCGCTTCCCGACGATGCCGAGGCGTTCGACGTCGTTCTCGCCCGGACCGGTGTCACCGTCACCGTGCCGGCCGACCGCACGCTGCTCGCCGCCGTGCGCGACGTCATCCCGGGCGTGCCGTACGACTGCGAAGAGGGCTACTGCGGCTCCTGCGAGACCCGCGTGCTCGCCGGTACCCCGCTGCACCGTGACACGATCCTCGGCGACGACGAGCGAGAAGCGAGCGCGTCGATGATGATCTGCGTCGGCCGGTGCGCGTCGGGTGCGCTCACCCTCGACCTGTGAGCAGGCGAGGAGTGAGCGCCAGCGAGCCCCGGCTGCTACGCGGAGGTGGCGCCCAGGGTCTCGGTCAGCGCGCGCGATGCCCGCAGGAGCGCCTTCGCCGCGGGCGAGCCGACCTTGTCGGACAGCGACGCGGTGGTCCCGACCATGGCCATGGTGGCGACGATGCGGGAGTCCTGGAAAACCGGTGCGGCCAGGGTGCGCACGCCGTTGTCCACGGGGGAGTTCAGGTAGATGCCGCTGCGGCGGATGGCCTCGAGGTCCGCGCGGAGCTCGGCCGAGCGGCGCAGCGTGCTGGTGAGGCCGTCGACGTCCTCCGGCGGCAGGAACGCGCAGAACACCCGTCCCTGGGCGGAGGTCGTCGGAGCCAGCCGGGCACCGGGACGAACGCTGATGCGGATCGTGCGGTCGGTGTTGTCGTCGACGCGGACCACGACGGCGGTGTCGCCGTCCCACACGGACAGCACGACGGTCTCGTTCGCGTCGCGGACGAGGTCCTCCATGAAGGGGCCGGCGATCGTGATGATCGGCAGCCCGGCGCGCGCGGCGGCCGACAGGGCGAGCACCTGGGGGCCGAGGGAGTACAGCGCCTCGCGCTTGTCGTAGCGCAGCAGGTTCACGTTGCGCAGCGCCTTGGTGTAGCGGTGGGCAGTCGGCTTGCTGGTCCCCAGCCGGGCGGTCAGCTCGTTGAGGGTCAGTCGGGGCCGGCCGACCGTGAACGAGTTGAGGATCGTCGCGGCGCGCTCGACGCCCTGGATCGCCGGGCCGCCGCCCTCCGGACCGTCCTCGCCCTCCCTCCCCACCACGTCGTCGGTCTTCGCGTCGGTCGGGCTGGACTTGGCCCTTCAGCATCCTCGGAGGTCTCGGGTCCGGGGCTCCCGCGGAGCCCCCGGTGCGACGCGAGGGTAGCAGCGTCGTGCACGCAGGTTCACCTGGTTGACACCGCGTCCGCGGGTGGTCGACCATATTGGAATACAAGACGGCAGCTTTGTATGCAAGAGGGAGTTCACGCATGACGCAGACGGCGGCGGTCAAGAGTCAGCTCGGCAACGGGCTGGTGGTCGAGGACTGGGAGCGGCTGACGTTCCGCGTGAACCGAGAGGCGTACCGCTCGGAGGCGGTGTTCGACGCCGAGCGTGAGCGCATCTGGTCGACCTCGTGGCTGTTCCTGGGCCATGAGACGGAGGTGCCCGAGCCCAACGACTTCAAGGTGCGCACGCTCGCGGGCAAGCCGCTGATCCTGGTCCGCGACCAGAACGGGCAGGTCCGGGTGTTCCTGAACTCCTGCCCGCACCGCGGCACGGTCCTGTGCCGCGAATCGGAAGGGAACAACAAGCACTTCCAGTGCTTCTACCACGCGTGGACCTACCGGACCGACGGCGAGATGGCCGCGCTCCCCGGCGACGACGCCTACCAGGACTCCCCGGACTTCCGGGACACGGTCAAGATGCGCGCGGTCCCGCGGATGGACATCCACGAGGGCTTCGTCTTCGTGTCGTTCGCCCCGGAGGGTCCCTCCCTGCTCGAGCACCTCGGCGCCGCGGCCGACGTCATCACGATGACCACGCTCGGCACGCCCTCGGGCATGACGGTCCTTCCCGGCGTCCAGCGGTACGGCGTCCGCGGCAACTGGAAGCTGGCCGTCGAGAACGCCATGGACGGGTACCACTTCGCGCCCACGCACAACACCTTCGTCGGGTACCTGCGTGAGACCGGCTTCCACGTGACGGACGACGACCAGTACGCGTACGACCTGGGCCAGGGCCACTCGATGCTCATCCTGACCGGCCACAACGGTCGGCTCGGCATGATCTGGGAGCCCCGCTTCGGCGAGGCCGAGAAGGAGCGCACGCGGATCAACCGCGAGGACATGGCCCGGCGGCTCGGCGAGGAGCGGGCTAACCAGGTCGGTGACGCCAGCCGGATCCTGTTCGTGTTCCCGAACCTGCTGCTGTTCGACCTCGAGGCGCTCACGATCCGCCAGCTCGAGCCGCTCAGCGCCGGCCGGACGGACGTGCGCGCGTGGCAGTACGTGCCGAAGGTCGAGACGGACGAGGCGCGCGACATCCGGCTGCGGACCATGGCCAGCTTCGTCGGCCCCGGTGGTCTGGCGACCCCGGACGACATCGAGGCGTACGAGGCCGTGCAACGCGGGATCGAGGCGACGGCAGGTGACACCCGCGGCTTCAACGACTGGAGCGACATGTCTCGCGGCATGATCTCCGAGGTGCGCGGTGAGCAGGGCCGATCCATCGACGAGGGTGCGATGCGGTCGTTCTGGCGGGCATGGAGCCACGCCGTCGGACCGGTCGACGGCGTGCCGGAGAGCGAGCTGGCGCGATGACGGAGGTACAGGTGGAGACGCGAGCGGGCGGAATCGGGCGGACGGTCACCCGGGCCGAGGTCGAGGAGTTCTTGTTCCACGAGGCGGACCTGCTGGACCGCTGGGAGCTCGACGAGTGGTTCGCCCTCATGGCCGAGGGGTCCGAGTACTACGTGCCCACGACGGACTGGACGGGTTGGGGGGTGCTCGACGGCGGCTTCTTCAGCTCCGACGACTACCCGATCCTCAAGGCGCGGCTCAAGCGGCTGAAGAGCCGCAAGGCGCACGCGGAGAACCCGCACTCGCGCACGCACCGGATGATCAGCAACGTCATCGTCGGCGAACGGGTCGGTGACCTGCTGGAGATCAAGGCCAACTTCATCATCCACCGCTTCCGCGACGAGACCGTGCAGTCGTACGTGGGGCGGTACGAGCACCTGCTGGAGGTCACCGACTCCGGTCTGCTGATCCGTCGACGCCGTTCGGTCCTCGGGCACGAGCTGCTCGAGCCGGGCGCCCGGCTGAGCTTCATCCTGTAGGGCCGGGACGATGATCAAGCACGTCGTGACGTGGAGGTTCAAGGACGACGTCGACGAGGGCACCCGCCAGGCGATCCTCGCCGAGGTACAGGCCTTCCCGTCGCACTTCCCCCAGATGCACAACTTCGTGCTGGGGGAGAACATCAGCTCACGCGAGCAGCGCATGACGCACACGTTCATGATCGAGTTCGAGGACCAGGACGCGCTGATGGCCTACCTGGGCAGCGAGCGGCACGAGACCTTCGTCCGTGAGCGGTGGCGGCCCGTCGTCGACAGCCAG
>JAFIHP010000373.1 GCA_017849335.1 Actinomycetales bacterium
GCAAGGAACCGAGCAGCCTAGTTCGCAACTCACAAAACGGGCGAATTGGACAGTGTGCAAGAGCAGCAGTTCACCGTGTGCATGCCTCGAACCGATCGCGCCCTGGGTCCAGGATCCGTGAGGGGAATCGAGTTTCGTCACCACCACGCAAAAGGTCGAAGGGGCGCCCCGGTCGGGGCGCCCCTTCGTCGTTCCGTGCTGACGGTGGTCTCCTGCCGACTCGCGTGCGGCTCGATGCTCAGCGAACTCACAGCAACGACATAGGCGCAGCGGGGATTCCTCGAACCTTCCCCGAACATCGGTGATCGACGATCACGCCATGACCACGATCGAGTCCCGCCCGCGGACCGCAACCGTCGCGGCGCCGCAGACCAGCAGGCGCCAGCCCCCTCGCCGGGTCGGCGACGCTGCGGCGCTGGTGGCCGGTGTCGGCGCCGGGATCACCGTCGCCGTGACGATCCCGGCGATCATCGCGCTGTCCTGGTCCGCGCCCGGCGCGCTCGCGTCCGCCCTCGGCATCGTCACCGCGATGCTCGGCACGTACGCCGCGCTCCTGTCGATCCTGCTCATGGCGCGACTGCCGTTCCTCGAGCACGAGGTCGGCCAGGACCGGCTCGTCGCGTGGCACCGCACCCTCGGGCCGTCGACGCTGCTGCTGATCGTCGCCCATGTCGTACTGACGACGTGGGGATACGCCCAGCAGGTCAACGCGACCTGGCTGTCGGAGCTCGTCTCCCTGACGTTCGACACCGCGTGGATGCTTCCGGCGATGGCGGCGACGCTGATCATGGTCGGCCTCGGGGTCATGTCCTGGCGACGGATCCGCAACCGCATGCGGTACGAGACCTGGCACATCGCTCACCTGTACTTCTACCTCGCCATCGCGCTCGCGTTCGGCCACCAGATCGAGTCCGGTTCGGTGTTCTTCGACGCGCCGTTCGCCCGCGCCTGGTGGATCGGGCTGTACGCCGCCGTGGCCGCCGCCGTCCTCGTCTTCCGCTTCGGCGCCCCGATCCGGCAGTCGCTGCGCCACCGCCTCACGGTCCGGTCGGTCGATCGCGCCGACCACGACGCCGTCCACGTCCACTTCCGCGGGCATGACCTCGATCGCCTGCACGCCGCCGGCGGCCAGTGGTTCTCCTTCCGGTTCGGCACCCGCCGCTGGTGGTGGCAGGGCCACCCGTACTCGCTGTCAGCCGGGCCGACGTCGACGTCGTTGCGCATCACCGTTCGCGACCTCGGCGACCAGTCCGGGGCCCTGCTCTCCCTGCGACCGGGCACGCCGGTCTTCATCGAGGGCCCGTACGGCGCGATGCGGATGGACACCCGCACGACCGACCACGTCGTGCTGGTCGCGGCCGGCGTCGGGATCACCCCGATGCGCGCACTGCTGGACGAGCTCCCGCCCGGCGTGCTGGCGGACGTGATCTACCGCGTGTCCGCCGAGCCGGCACTCCTCGTCGACGAGCTGCGCGCAATCGAGGCCGCATCGCGCGGCCAGGTCCGCGTCCAGGTGCTCGCCGGCACCCGCCGCCAGTGGCCGATGACCCCCGACCTGCTGACCCAGCTCGTCCCCGGCATCGCGAACGCGGATGTGTATGCCTGCGGCCCGAGCGGGTTCACCGACTCCGTCCATGCGGCTGCACGGCAGGCCGGCGTGCGGGCTGACGCCTGCCACCACGAGCTGTTCGAGTTCTGAGAGGAATGACGATGAAGAGAGCGATCCTGGTCGGCGCAGGAACGGTTGCCGGCGTGGCCGCCGTCCTGGGCTACCACCCCGGCACGCTGTTCACGCCGGCGTCGGCCCTGGCCGTCGGCACGACAGCAGCCGAGGCGGGCACGTCCGCCACGTCTGCGAGCACGAGCTCCGCGAGCACGACGAGCTCCGCGAGCACGACGAGCTCCTCGGCGAGCCAGACCTACACCGGGGACGCGGTGCAGACGCGTTATGGAACCGTGCAGGTGCAGGCCACCGTGAGCGGGTCGACGATCACCGACGTGACGGCGATCGCCAGCCCCAACGGTGACCACGAGTCGGCACAGATCAGCGCGTACGCGATCCCGCAGCTGCAGAAGCAGGCAGTCGCGGCGCAGTCCGCGTCCATCAGCGGGGTCTCCGGTGCGTCCTACACGTCTCAGGGCTTCGAGCAGAGCCTGCAGTCCGCCCTCGCCCAGGCGGGCCTGGCATGAGCCGGCGAGGAACGGCGAGGAACGGCGCGATCGGTGAGCCGGCGTGCCGCGGGCGCTGCGGTGGTCGGCGCGGTCGTCGCCACCGTGAGCTCAGCCGTGTTCACCACGCCCGCCGAGGCCGCCACGGCGCACACGTACCGGGGGACGACCGCGCAGACGCCCTACGGGCCGGTCGCCGTGTCGATCCGCGTCGTCGGCTCGAAGGTCACCAAGGTGACCGCCACGACATACCCACGCTCGGACTCGCACTCGGCGCGCATCAGCGCGTACGCGGTGCCCCGCCTGCAGCAGCAGGCGCTGGCGGCGCAGTCCGCGTCCATTAGCGGGGTGTCGGGGGCGTCCTACACGTCCGCCGCATTCGAGCGGAGCCTGCAGTCGGCCCTCGCGAAGGCGGGGCTGGCATGACCACGTGGCGACGCTATGTCCACCACGAGCACGTGTGGGCGACAGTCGTGACCTTCGACGTGCGGGCACCGCAGATCAGTGAGTCGGACGTCCGCGAGGCCTGCGCCGCAGCGGCCCGCGAGCTGCACCGGATCGACGAGTGGCTGTCGCCGTTCCGGTCCGACTCCGAGGTCAGTGCCATCCGACGCGGCGAGCTGTCCGCCGTCGACGTGTCCGCTCCCGTCGCGGAGGTCCTGGCCGGGTGCGCCGCCGTCACGACCCAGTCCGGCGGTGCCTTCGACCCCTGGGCGGCTCCGGGCGGGTTCGACCCGTCGGGCTACGTCAAGGGGTGGGGTGCCGACCGCGCCGCCGCGATCCTGGTCGGTCACGGGTTCGCGAACGTGTCCGTCAACGCGGCCGGTGACGTCACCTGCCGTGGACGGTCGGACGCCGAGCGCGAAGGCTGGCGCATCGGGATCGCCGACCCGGCGGACCCCAACCGCATCCTCGGCGCGGTCGAGGTGTGCGATGCACACCTGGCGACGTCGGGCCGGTACGAGCAGGGCGACCACATCGTCGACCCGGCGACCGGTCGACGGGCCGTGTCGGTCGACTCGGCCACGGTCCTCGCCCGCGACGGCGGACAGGCCGACGCCTGGGCGACCGCGCTCCTCGTCCGGGGTCCGGCCGGCCTGCCTCTCATCACCCCGGACAGCGGCCTGAGCGCCATGGTCGTCAGCAGCGGATACGCCTGGGTGCAGGGAGAAGCGTTCGCGCGGGATCGCCTGGTGGCCGCCGGCTAGGGAGCCGGGGTCCGCGTCGACGCGACCCGAGCCCTCGCGGGTGGTAGGAACGGCGCATGCGCGCCGCCCGCAGGATCCTGTCGCTGTACCGGCCCTACCGTGGACGGCTGATCCTGTCCCAGGTCCTGCTGATGCTCTCGGCCATCTGCACGCTCGGCACGGCAGCCCTCAACGAACGCCTGGTCAACGACGGTCTGCTCACCGGTGACACCGGCGTCATCGTGGACACCGGAATCTGGATGGCGGTCCTCGGGATCGCCGCCGGCATCCTGCTGGCCGGCGTGGCCGTGCTCGCCGTCTTCTTCTCGCAGGGGACGGCATACGCCCTCCGGACCCGGGCCTACGCGCGCATCCAGGACTTCTCGTTCGGCAACTTCGACCGGATGCGTACGGGGAACCTGCTCGTACGCCTGAGCTCCGACGTGACCAACGTCGCGAACGCCGTCCTCTTCGGCGTCCTGCTCCTGCTCTACGCACCGTTCATGCTGATCGTCTCGATCGGATTGGCACTCATGACGTCGCCAGGGCTGGTCTGGATCCTCGTCGTGGTCGCCGTCGCTGTCGTCATCGCGGCCCTCCTGCTCATCCCGCCGATGGAACGCGCCTACTCCGAGCGCCAGCACCGTCTCGACGACGTCAACAACACCATGCAGGAGAACCTCGCGGGGGTACGCGTGGTCAAGGCGTTCGGTCGCGAGCAGTCGGAGACCGACCGGTTCGCCGAACGGACAGACGCACTCCGCCGGCCCGCGTTCGCCGCCGCCTTCCGGGTCGCGCTTCTGACGCCCGTGATGAACACGCTGACGCAGCTCGGGATCGCGGTGGCCCTGCTCGTCGGCGGCCAGAAGGTCGTGGCTGCGGACGGCACCACCATCGGCCAGGTCACGGCCTTCACCCAGTACCTGAGCCTGGTCGTCGTCCCCCTCGCGCTGGCGGCGCTGATCGCTCCCTACCTCCTCCGCGGTGCCACGTCGGCCGGGCGGATCTTCGAGATCATCGACACCGAACCCACCCTGCCGGCCGGCGGCAGCACGACGCTCGATCACACCGGCGGGGCCCGGATCACGTTCGAGAACGTCAGCTTCTCCTTCGACGCCGACCCGTCATCCGACGTCCTGCGCGGGATCGACCTCGAGATCGAGGCCGGACAGACGGTCGGGATCCTCGGCGCGACCGGCGCCGGCAAGACGGCACTCGTCGGCCTCATCCCGCGCTACTACGACGTCCGCACGGGACGAGTCACCATCGACGGCGTCGACGTCCGCGAGCTCGACCTGTCAGACCTGCGGGGTCTGGTCGGCACCGCACTGCAGGAAGCCGTCCTGTTCCAGGGCACCGTCCGTGAGAACGTCCGCTTCGCCGAGCCGGACGCCGCCGACGACCGCATCATGCAGGCGGCCCGCGCCGCGGACGCGTTCGACTTCGTCGAGGCCCTCCCCGAACGCTGGGACGCCCCGGTGTCCCGACGGGGCTACAACTTCAGCGGCGGACAGCGGCAGCGCCTCTCGATGGCACGGGCGCTCGTCCCGAGGCCCCGCGTTCTCATCCTCGACGACTCGACGAGCGCCCTCGATGTCGCGACCGAGACGCGAGTCCAGGCGGCCATCCCGCACGACGCCGAAGGCGCGACCGTCATCTACGTCGCCCAGCGGATCAGCGCCGTCATCGACCTCGACCGCATCGTGCTCCTGGACGGCGGACGAATCGTCGACACCGGCACGCACGAGGACCTGCTCGGCCGTAGTGAGCTCTACCGGGAGATCTACACCTCCCAACTGGGCCCCGTGGAAGGGCGGTCGTCATGAGCACGCCGTCCGGGTCTCCCACGACCACCGCGGGCGATTCGGGCACGTCGCTCACGCCGCCGCGAGACCGCGCCTCGCGCGGGGTCCTGCCCCGGCTGCTCGGCTACGTGGGCGGCCAGCCGAACCGACCCGCCTTCTGGTCGGCCGTGGCCCTGCGATCCCTGTCGGTCATCGCCCTGACCGCGATCCCGGCGTTCACCGGCGGAGCAGTGAACGCGATGCGCGCGCGGAACCTGGACGACCTGCGCGGCTGGGTGATCGCTGCGATCGTGGCCGCTGTCGCCTACCTGGTGCTGGCGGGCCTGTCGGAGTACGTGATCACGCGCCTGGCCACGAACGCGACGATGCGGCTCCAGCGCGACATGTTCGGCACGATGCAGCGGCTGTCGTTGTCGTTCTTCGACCGGCAGCCGGTCGGACAGCTGCTCAGCCGCGTGTCCAACGACACCGAGGCCGTGGCGACCTTCAACGAGAACGCCGTGTCGCAGATGCTGCGGGGTGCGTTCCAGATCGTCCTGATCGTGGTGCTGATGGTCGTCACCAACTGGCGCCTGACCCTGGCCGCCCTCACGGTCGTGCCGGTGCTCCTTCTGGTCGCCGCCGGGATCGCCCGGGCGGCCGGCCCCGCCTACGCACGTCTGCAAGAGCAGCTCGGTGACCTGTCCGGCTTCCAGGAGGAGAGCATCTCCGGGCACCGCGTGATCATCGCGTCGCGCCGGCAGGAGTGGGCCGTCAGCACGCATGACGCCGAAGCCGGTGTCGTCTTCGACACCGGCTCGCGCGCCACGTTCACCGGCCTGCTGCAGTTCCCCGCGACGATGGCACTGACGACGGTCCAGATGGTCGTCGTTCTGGTCACCGGCGGACTGCTCGCCGCTGACGGCCAGGCCGATGTCGGCGAGGTGATCGCGTTCGTCGGCCTCGCCGCGCTTCTGGCCCAGCCGCTGTCGGACCTGGCCAACCTCGCGACGACGACGCTCTCAGCGATCGCCGCGGGACGGCGCGTCTTCGACATCGTCGACGACGAGCCGACCGTCGTCGACGCACCCGATGCCGTGCCGTACCGGTACGAGGGCGGCCGCGTCGAGTTCCGGCACGTCGACTTCTCCTACGTTCCGGGCCGACGGATCCTGCACGACAACACCTTCACCGCCGAGCCGGGCCAGAAGATCGGCATCTGCGGTCCGACCGGCGCGGGCAAGAGCACGATCATCAACATCCTCACGCGGTACTACGACGTCGACGACGGGGAGATCCTCATCGACGGGCAGCCGCTGACCTCCCTGACGACGGACAGCGTGCGGGCCGACGTCGGGATGGTGCTCCAGGAGGCGTTCTTGTTCTCCGACACGGTGATGAACAACCTGAAGTACGCCCGGGCCGGCGCCACGGACGAGGAGTGCATCGCCGCCGCGCGCGACGCGAACGCGCACGAGTTCATCGAGGCCCTGCCGAACGGCTACGA
>JAFIHP010000374.1 GCA_017849335.1 Actinomycetales bacterium
CGGACGCGGCGGCGACCCCGGACGCGTCCACCGGCAGGCCGGCGACGAGCGTCACGAGGATCGCTCCCCAGCCCGCGGCGGGAACCACGGAGCCGGCGACGATCGCGCCTTCCCACAGGCCGCGCCAGCGCCGGACGCCGCCCCAACAGCGACACAACAACGCGACCCCGAGCACGACGAGCGCGATCACGATGGTCAGCACCGGGAGGTACAGCGAGCTCAGCACCGTCGCGTACCAGCCGGGGAAGGCGGCGAACATCGCCCCGACAGCGGCGAGCAGCCACACCTCGTTCCCGTCCCACACCGGGCCGATCGTGTTGATGAGAACGCGCCGGTCGGTGTCGTCCCGGCCGAGGACGGGCAGGAGCATCCCGACGCCGAAGTCGAATCCCTCGAGTGCGAGGTAGCCGACCCAGAGGACGGCTACGGCGACGAACCAGCCGGTCGTCAGATCCACGAGTCCTCCTAGTAGGCGAAGGTGAGGACGGGTCCGCGGTCCTGCGGCTCGTCGGCGCCCTGGTCGTACGGGTCGGTCGCCGGCGGCGCGCCGGCGCGGACCGTCCGGACGATCAACGCGGTCTCCACGACCGCGAGCACGGCGTAGACGGCCGTTAGCACCCCGAGTGAGATCGCCGCGGACGTCACGTCGACACCGGGCGAGACGCCGTGGTCGGTCGTCATCACGCCGAAGACGACCCACGGCTGGCGGCCGACCTCGGTGAAGATCCACCCGAACGAGCTGCCGGCGACGGCGGCGACGGGAAGGGCGACCGCGAACGGCGCCAGCCACCGCGTCGTCGGCACCCGACCACGACGCGTGACCCACACGATGACGGCCGATCCGGCGGCCGCGGCCATCCCGAGGCCGATCATCAGACGGAATGTCCAGTACGTCACGGGGATCGTCGGCACGTAGTCGCCGGTCTGGTAGGCCGTCGACGCGGGATCGGCGCCGTAGGTCGCGCGGTACTGCGCGCGCAGGTCGTCGATGCCCTGCACGGAGCCGTCGAAGGACCCGGTCGCCAGGAACGACAGCAGGCACGGGACGGTGAGCGACCAGCGCTCGCGCTCGCCGTCGAGCGAGCCGACGGTCAGCACGGAGAAGGGGGCGCAGCCGTCCCGGGACTCGTAGAGGCCCTCGGCGGCGGCCATCTTCATCGGCTGCACCTCGGTCATGACCTTGCCCTGGGCGTCCCCGGAGAATGCGACGCCGATCCCGGCGACCAGCGCCACGCTCGCGCCGACGCGCACGAGCGTGAGGTACATCGGCCGGTCGGCACGGAACCGTTTGCGCGTGAACAGCCAGGTGCCGACGGCGACCAGGAACGCGCCGGCCGCGAGGTACGACGCGAGGACGACGTGCGGGAACGTCACGAGCTGGACGGGGTTGAGCATCACCGCGCCGAAGTCGGTGAGGACCGCCCGGTCGGACTGCTCGTCGATCCGGTACCCGACCGGGTTCTGCATCCACGAGTTGGCCGCGAGGATGAACCACGCGGATGCGAGCGTGCCGACGTGGACGACCCACATGCACGCGGCGTGCACCGCACGCGGCAGGCGTCCCCAGCCGAAGATCCACAGGCCCAGGAACGTCGACTCCAGGAAGAACGCGAGGAGGGCCTCCAGCGCCAGCGGGGCGCCGAAGACGTCGCCGACGTAGCGGGAGTAGGAGCTCCAGTTCATCCCGAACTGGAACTCCTGCACGATCCCGGTGACGACGCCGACCGCGACGTTGATGAGCAGCAGCGTGCCGAGGAATCGCGTGAGCCGCAGCAGCTCCGGTCGCCGCGTGAGGATCCACCACGTCTCGAACGCGGCGACGACGGCGCTCAGGCCGATGGTCAGGGGGACGAACAGGAAGTGGAACACGGTGACGGCGCCGAACTGGAGCCGGGCGATGTCGACGACGTCCATGGCGTCCCTTCTACTACGACGCGTAGTAACTACTACGGAGCGTAGTACGGAGATCCACGTAGGTATGCTCGGGTCGTGGTCATCCCCTTCAACGGCCGACTGGGCGAGCTCGAGCGCGCGGTCATGGACCACCTGTGGGACACCTGCGACGCCGATCCCGCCGCGACGGTCACGGTCCGCGACCTGCACGAGGCCCTCGAGGCCGACCGGCGCCTCGCGTACACGACCGTCATGACCGTCCTGGACCGGCTGGCGCGCAAGGACCTCGTGGTCCAGGAGCGCGACGGCCGCGCCTACCGGTACCGGGCGCGCGCCGGGCGCGCCGCGATGACCGCGGCGCTCATGCACGACGCGCTGGAGGACTTCGCGCACGACGACCGGCGTACGGCACTGGTCGCCTTCGTCGACGTCGCCAGCCCGGACGAGCTCGAGGCGCTGCGGCAGGCGCTGGACCGGGTCCGCGGGTCGTGACGGCCGGGGTCCTGGCCGTCCTCGCGGTCGTGCTGGCCGGTCCGGTCCCCGCCGGGCTCGCGCGACTGCCCGCGTTCCGGCGCACCCCGGTGGCGGCGGTGATCGTGTGGCAGGCCGTCGCGCTCGCCGCGGTGCTCGCGGCGGTCGGCGCGGGTCTGGCCCTCGCGACGGACCGCGCCTGGCGCGAGGACCCGGGTCCCCTGTCGGCCGTCGTCGTCCTCGTCGCGGCCGGCGTCGCCGCGACCGTCGTCGTCCGGCTGCTGGCCTGTGGCCACCTGGTCGGTACGCGGATCCGCGCGCGCCGCAGGCGGTTCCGCTCGCACGTCGACCTCCTGGCCCACCGCGACCGTGAGCGGCCGGGCGTCCTGGTGGTGGAGCACGACGCGCCCGTCGCCTACTGCCTGCCGGCGATGGCCGCCTCCCGGGTCGTCGTGTCGACGGGCACGATCCGCCTGCTGAGCTCGGCAGAGCTGGACGCGGTCATCGCGCACGAGCGGGCGCACGTCCGCGGGCGGCACGACCTGGTGCTGGAGGCCTTCTCGGTGATCCAGCGGGCGTTCCCGCGGTGGGTGGCGAGCCGGGCCGCGCTCGACGAGGTGTCCGTGCTGGTCGAGGTCCTCGCCGACCGCGCCGCCGTCCGACGGCACGGCAGTGACCCGGTCGCCCACGCGCTCGTCGCCCTCGCCGCAGGCGACGGGACGTCGACCGCCGCGGAGGGTGTCGGGCTGGACCTGCGCGGCTCCGGGCGCACGGCCCTCGCGCGGGTCGGCCTGCTGGGGCGAGCATCCCGTCCGGTCCGCGACGCGGTGCAGTCGGCCGCTCTCGTCACCGCCGCGGCGGCGCTCCTCGTGCTTCCCACGGTGCTCGTCGTGCGTCCCTGGCTCGCGTCCCTGGCCGGCTAGCACCACGATTCTCCGAGTCGGCGTGGTGGGCACCCACGGCGCCTGACAGTTGCGAATCTTTCGCAGCTACATTGGCGTCGAGATGGCGATCCGCGCCTGAGTCATGCCGCCGCAGGGAGCCCGATGCCGGAGCGCGACCCCCATTCACACGCTGCCTCAGGTGTTGTCCGACCAGTCGCGCTCTACGGCCATCCGGTTCTGAGTCGTGCGTGCCGGCCGGTCACCGTGTTCGACGACGAGCTCGGGCGGCTGGTCGTGGACATGTTCGCGACGATGTACGCCGCGGAGGGGGTCGGGCTGGCCGCGAACCAGATCGGCGTCGACGCCCGCGTGTTCGTCGTCGACTGTCCGGACGCGTCGGGTCGGCATACCGTCGCGCACGTCGTCAACCCCGTGCTCGAGGAGCCGACCGATCGCGAGCTGGTCACTGAGCCCGAGGGGTGTCTGTCCGTGCCGGGCGCCTACGGCGACCTGGCCCGGCTGGCGACCGTCGCGGTGCAGGGTGTCGACCGGCACGGGGACCCGGTACGCCTGGTCGGGACCGGTCTTCTTGCGCGGTGCTTCCAGCACGAGGTCGCACCTCGACGGGATCGTCTACGTCGACCGGCTGTCGCGACGCGAGCGGTCGCGGCGGCTCGAGGAGGTCCGGCAGCCGGCCTATCCGACGCTCGCGCGGCCGTGAGCGGACGCCCGGGTGCTATGCGCTAGCGTTCTCGCAAATAGTTTGCAATAGCGAAGGGGACGCATATGTACACGCTGCCCGACCTGCCCTATGACTTCGGGGCGCTGGAGCCCGCAATGAGCGGGCAGATCCTCGAACTGCACCACGACAAGCACCACGCCGCCTACGTGAAGGGCGCGAACGACACCCTCGAGCAGCTCGCCGAGGCCCGCGCGGCGGGAGCCCTCGGTGGCCTGGTCGGCCTGGAGAAGACGTTGGCCTTCAACCTCTCCGGCCACGTCCTGCACTCGATCTTCTGGACCAACCTCTCCCCGGACGGCGGCGACAAGCCGGCCGGCGATCTGGCCGACCTCATCGACCGGGACTTCGGGTCGTTCGACGCGTTCAAGGCTCAGCTGACCACGGCAACGCAGTCGGTGCAGGGCTCCGGCTGGGGCGTGCTCGCCTGGGAGCCGCTCGGCGAACGCCTCGTCGTGACCCAGGTCTACGACCACCACGGCAACGTCGGCATCGGCTCCACGCCCGTGCTGGTCTTCGACGCGTGGGAGCACGCCTACTACTTGCAGTACAAGAACGTCCGCCCGGACTACGTCACCCGGTTGTGGGACCTGGTCAACTGGGACGACGTCACCGCCCGGCTCGCGGCCGCGCGGGCCTGATGTCGTCCCTCCCCCTCGCGGCGGTCGAGCCGGTGCAGCGGGCCGCGGCGTTCGTCGCGGCCCGCTCCCGGGGAGACCGGGAAGCAGCCCAGGCGCTGCTTGCCGACTTCGCGGACGACGGAGAGCGGGTCGTCGCGTTCTGCCTCCTGTCCGAGCTCGCGATCCGGCTGCTCGCCGACGCCGACGGGGGCGACGTCGACGCCATCGCGAGCCGCCTGGCCGTCCAGATCGCCCAGGCTGGCTCGCGTGACGCCGGGCCTCTGCCGGACTGCCTGCCGCCGGCCGTGTGACGGGCAACGCGGGAGCTCTAGAGCCAGCGGGCGACGCCCTTGTGGCCCGAGCAGGTCCCGCTGTGGTGCTGCGAGAACGACCACGTCCCGTCGCGGCACTTCGCGGTCGCGCCGGCCGGCTGCCGGGCCGCTGCGGTCGGGCGCTTGACGCAGTTCCCCGACGAGTTCTCGTAGTAGCCGCTCCGGCAGGCCGGCGCGGCCGCCTGCGCGGGTGCGCCGAGCAGGCCGATCGACACGACGGACGCCGCCAGCATGACGGCGAGGACCTTCTTCACGACGACTCCCAGGGCGGACAGCCTGCGAGGCTAGCCACGCACGGCGCGCGACGCGCCGCGAACGACCGGACGCGTCGCCGACACCGTCGCGTCGACGTGCCCGCCTTCAGCGCGCCAGTGCCGGTGTGCCGTCGCGGCCGAGCGCGGCGAGTCGCGTCACCCCGACCGGCTCGTCGACCTGGATCGGCACGAGCGCCAGTCGCTCCGCCTGCCGGTGGACTGCCGACAGCGGACCGGCCTCGGACGCTGCTCGCTGCCGGAGGAATGGTGACGTCGGGTGCGCCGCGGCGACCGAGCTGTTGACCACCCAGGCCCACGGGTGGATGCCGGCGCGCTCGAGGTCGGCCCGGAGGGTGCTC
>JAFIHP010000375.1 GCA_017849335.1 Actinomycetales bacterium
CGCCCGCCACGCCGGCCTGCTCGCGGTCCGCATGCTGTCGATCGCGGACGCCTCGCTCGTCGAGGCGATGACCGGCTTCCAGGAGCGTCTGAACGCCGAGGCCGCGGCCAAGAACGACAACCTGACCCGCTGAGGGACGCGACGTGATCCCTCGGGTGATCCACGAGCACCAGCGGGTCGGCTGGTTCGAGCTCTTCTACGACCTCGTCATCGTGGCGACCGTGGGCTACGCCGCCCACTCCTTCGCCCACCACCCGACCTGGGCATTCGGCTTCTGGATCTGCGCCTGGGTCCTCGTCATGTTCGTGCTGTGGTCGCTGACGACGATCAACCACAACTTGTTCCCCGGCGACTACACCTGGCGCCGGCTGCTCGGCCTGGGTCAGATGATGGCCCTGGTCGTCGGGGCGCTGGGGATGGTCGCGGACGAAGGACTGTCGTCGGCCGCGGGGTTCGGCGGGATGGGTGTCGCGTTCGCCTGCGGGGCGGCGCTGTACGTCGTGCCGCTCGTCCGTCGGATGGGCGACAGCCCCACGACGTGGCTCGTCGCCGTGTGCGCCGTCGCCGGCTCGATCGTCCTCCTCGGCGGCACGGCGCTGCACGACCCGGTCGGCTGGGGCCCGACCGACCGGGCGCCCTACCTCCTCGCGGTCGGCGTCGGCATCATCGGAGCCGGCCTGTTCGTGGCGGTCGGTCGGCTGCCGGCCCTCGGCGACGACGAGCACCTGACCGAGCGGCTGGGCCAGCTGGTCATCATCGTCCTCGGCGAGACCTTCGTGAGCCTGATGTCCGCGCTCGGCGGCAAGCCGGAGATCCCGAACCCGCTGTTCATGGTCCTGACGTTCGTCGTCGTGTTCGCCGTCTGGAGCCTGTACTTCTCCAGCGTGGTGCCGGCCGGGATGCCGTCAGGCCCCTGGCGCCTTCGTGCCTGGTACGTCATGCACTGGCCGTTGATGTTCGGCGCGGTCGGAGCGGCAGCCGGGTTCTCGATGGTGATGCTCATCCCGTTCGGGGACGAGGGCACCGCGGCCACGGCGAACTGGACGACGGCACCGCTCGCCTTCGTCATGGCCGCCCTCGCGGTCATCACCTGGATCGGTGCCGGACGGATCACGCCGCAGGTCCGGCTCCACCTGTTCGTCGTCGGCACGCTGGTCGTGCTGGCGGTGGTGGACGAGTTCTGGACGAAGACCACGGCCAACTGGGAGATCGCGGCGGGAGCCGTGGTCGTAGCGGCCGACGCGTACGTCTCGCGACGCCTGGACGTCCCGGACCGGACGTCCGCCGCCCTCGCGTCGGCCGGGGTGGACCCGGCGGGCACCGACTGACGCGGGCTCAACGCCCCCTCAGGTTCGCCCCCGTAGCGTCACCGGGTGCCCGTGCGCTGTCGGACCCGACCCCTGCTCGCCGCCCTGTCCGTGACCGTCGTCGCGCTCGTCGCGGGCTGCTCCGCTGCGGCCGACGGTGCGTCGGACAGCCCGCCGCCCGGCACCGTGAGCACGCCGACGACGCCGTCAGGCGGACCCACAGCCAGCGGTCCCGTCGCGACACCGGGGACGATCAAGAACGTCGTCCTCGTCCTGGCCGACGACCTGGAATGGCCGCTGTGGAACGACATCCCGCGCCTGAAGGCGCTGGAGGCGGAGGGCACGACCTTCACCAACTACGTCGTGTCCGATTCGCTGTGCTGCCCGTCGCGCACCACCATCTTCCGCGGGCAGTACGTGCACAACCACCACGTCGTCTCGAACGACCAGGCCTCGGGCGGAGGATGGCCGGTCTTCCGCGACCAGGGCTACCCCAAGGACTGCCTGCCGGTGTGGCTGCACAAGGCGGGTGTCCGCACCGGGTTGGTCGGCAAGTACCTGAACCAGTTCCCGCAGCGACGCGGCGACCTGGCGATCGCGCACCAGGGGTGGGACGACTTCGTGGTGCCGACCTCCCACCGTGCCGAGTACCGCGGGTACGACTACCGCCTGGACGACAACGGGACCATCGACGCCCACGGCAGTGCCCCGACCGACTTCCTGAACGACGTCCTGACCTCCAAGGCGACCGACTTCATCGGGACCGCCGGGGACCACTTCTTCCTCGAGCTCGCCACGTTCACCCCGCACCTCCCCGCACCGGTCGCCCCCCGGAACCTGGGCACCCACACCGGGGAACGCGCGCCGCGCGACCCGGCGTGGGACACGGCCGTCACGAACGCCCCGCACTGGCTCGCCGGCCTCCCGCCGTTCACGGCTGCCACCGCGGCGCACCTCGACCGGACGTGGGTGCGGCGCGCGCGTTCGGCCGAGTCGGTCGCCGACTCGGTCGACGCGGTCCGGGCAGCGCTCGCGGCGAGCGGGCACACCGACGACACGCTCCTGCTGGTCACCTCCGACAACGGGTTCCACACCGGCAGCTACCGCCTGCACCGCGGGAAGCGCACGGCGTTCGACGACGACACCGTGGTGCCGATGGTCGCGATCGGGCCGGGTGTCGCTGCCGGCCGGACCGTGCCTCAGATGACCAGTGAGACCGACCTCGCGCCGACCATCTCCGAGGAGCTCGGCGCTGGCCACCCCGACTGGGTCGACGGCCGCAGCTGGAAGGACCTGCTGGCCGGCCCTGTCGACCACTGGCGCAGCGGAGTGCTGTCGGAGAGCCTGGGGACGACGCTGCCCGGCGACCCCGACTTCCAGCTGATCGCGCCCCCGTCGTTCACGGCGCTGCGGACCGAGCGGTGGCTCTACGTCGAGACGCCCGGTCAGCGGAGCGAGCTGTACGACCGCCTGAACGATCCGTACGAGCTGCACAACATCATCGGCACCGCCCCGCGCCAGACCCTCGCAGCGCTGCACCGGCAGCTGGTCGCGATGCACCGGTGCGCCGGTCCTACCTGCCGCGTGGCCGACGCGCTGCCCGGGACCGCGTAGCCGCTGGTCCACGCCTCAGCGGCGCCGCCACTCGATCAGCGGGCACGTGTCCATGACCATGACGCGTCCCGCGTCGCGGACGCGTTGCGCGGCGGCCTCGTCCACGACGCCGAGCTGGAACCAGACCGCGCCCGCTCCGACCGCGACCGCCTGGTCCGCGAACGCACCCGCGCGGTCCGAGCGCACGAACACATCGACCACGTCGGGCGTGCCCACCGCGGCGGCCGCCTCGGCGATCGTCGCGTACCCCTGCTCGCCGTGGACGACTTCGGCCCGCGGGTGGATCGGGACGATGCGCTTCCCTCGTGCCTGCAGCGCCGCCGCGACGCCGTACGCAGTCCGTTCCGGGCTGTTCCCGAGGCCGACCACGAACCACAGGGTCGACTCGTCGAGCAGGCGACGGATCTCGTCCGGGTCGTTCACGTCGGGCCCCGTTCAGATCCGGGGACGGCCCAGGGCGCGGTACGTCCAGCCCGCGGCACGCCAGGCGTCCGGGTCCAGGGCGTTGCGCGCGTCGATCACGTTCCGTGCGCCCGCCAGGCCAGCCGCACGGTCCGGATCGAGATCGCGGTATTCGCGCCACTCGGTGCCGAGGACCACCAGCTCGGTCCCGCGCAGTGCCGCGTCCAGGTCGGGTTCGTACCCCAGGTTCGGATAGACCTTCTCGGCGTTGCGGAGCCCCTTGGGGTCGTGCACCACGACATCGGCTCCGGCCGCCTGCATCGCGACCGCGACGTCGAGGGACGGCGAGTCGCGGACGTCGTCGCTGTCCGGCTTGAACGACGCGCCGAGGACCGTCACGCGATGCCCGCGCAACTCCCCGCCCAGCACCTCGCGGGCGAGGTCGACGGTCGTGCTGCGGCGGCGCAGGTTGATCTGGTCGACCTCGCGCAGGAAGGCCACGGCGTCCTCGGCGCCGAGCTCGCCGGCGCGGGCGGTGAAGGCGCGGATGTCCTTCGGCAGGCACCCGCCCCCGAAGCCGAGGCCGGCGGCCAGGAAGCGACTGCCGATGCGCGGGTCCAGGCCGATCGCGCCGGCCAGCTGGACCACGTCAGCGCCGGCGGCCTCGCACACCTCGGCCATCGCGTTGATGAACGAGATCTTCGTCGCGAGGAACGAGTTGGCGGCGACCTTGACGAGCTCGGCGGTCGCGAAGTCCATGACCAGCAGCGGGGTGCCCTGAGCGGTCACCGGGGCGTAGACCTCGCGGAGCAGGTCCTCCGCGCGCTGCGAGCGGACGCCGATCACGAGCCGGTCGGGGTGGAGCGTGTCCTCGACGGCGAACCCTTCGCGCAGGAACTCCGGGTTCCACGCGAGCTCGGCGCCCTCCGGACCCGACTGGGCGATCCGCTCGGCGAGCTGGTCGGCGGTGCCGACAGGAACGGTCGACTTGCCGACCACGAGCGCACCGGGGCGTAGGTGCGGCAGCAGCGACTCGACCGAACCGAACACCTGCGAGGTGTCGGCACGCTGTGCGCCGGCGGCCTGCGGGGTGCCCACGCAGACGAAGTGGACGTCCGCGAACTCGCCCACCTCGGCGAACGAGGTGGTGAAGCGGAGCCGGCCGGCCTCGATGTTGCGCGCCAGAACCTCGTCGAGCCCGGGCTCGTAGAACGGGACTCGCCCCGAGCGCAGGAGTTCGACCTTCGCAGGATCGACGTCGAGCCCGACGACCTCGTAGCCGAGCTCGGCCATGCAGGCGGCGTGCGTCGCGCCGAGGTACCCGGTCCCGATGACGGAGAGGCGAAGCGGCATGGCGCAAGGCTAGTGCGCTGGCCGATCGGTGCTCATCGCCTGCCTACCTGCGAGTACTGTGGCGCCGTGGCCGGAAACAAGGACTTCCAACAATTTACTCTGACCGAGGAGCACGAGGCCCTGCGGGAGGCCGTGCGCGAGCTCGTCGCGGACAAGATCGCCCCGCGGGCCGCGGAGGTCGACGAGACGGGCGAGTTCCCGTGGGATGTGTACGAGGCGCTTCGGTCCTCGGGGTTCCACGCGATCCACATCCCCGAGGAGTACGGCGGCGAGGGCGGCGACGCACTCGCGGCCTGCCTCGTGATCGAGGAGGTCGCCCGGGGGTGCGCCGCGAGCAGCCTGATCCCCGCGGTGAACAAGCTCGGGACGATGCCGCTGATGGTCGGCGGGACCGAGGACCTGCTGGCGCGCTACCTGCCGAAGGTGGCGTCCGGAGAGGCGATGTTCTCGTACGCGCTCAGCGAGCGGGAGGCTGGCAGCGACGCGGCGTCGATGCGGACCCGCGCGGGCGCCGACGGCGACGACTGGGTCCTGACGGGGCAGAAGAGCTGGATCACCAATGCCGGCGTCTCGGGCTACTACACCGTCATGGCGGTCACCGACCCCGACGCGGGTTCGCGCGGCATCTCCGCGTTCGTCGTCCACGCGGACGACGAGGGCTTCTCGCTCGGCACTCCGGAGCGCAAGCTCGGGATCCACGGCTCGCCGACCCGCGAGATCCTGTTCGACCGCTGCCGGATCCCCGGTGACCGGATCGTCGGCGAGCCGGGCACGGGCTTCCAGACGGCGATGCGCACGCTCGACCACACCCGCGTGACGATCGGGGCGCAGGCCGTGGGCATCGCCCAGGGTGCCCTCGACGTGGCCACGGGCTACCTGAAGGAGCGGCGCCAGTTCGGCAAGCCGATCGGCTCGTTCCAGGGGCTGCAGTTCATGATCGCGGACATGGCCATGAAGCTCGAGGCGGCCCGGCAGCTCGTCTACGTTGCCGCTGGAAAGAGCGAGCGGCAGGACGCCGATCTCACGTTCTTCGGTGCTGCCGCGAAGTGCTTCGCGTCCGACGTCGCGATGGAGGTGACGACCGACGCCGTGCAGGCGCTGGGCGGGGCCGGGTACACCAAGGACTGGCCGGTCGAGCGCATGATGCGCGACGCCAAGATCACCCAGATCTACGAGGGTACGAACCAGGTGCAGCGCATCGTGATCGCCAAGCAGATCCTCGGCCGCCTCGGCTGAGAAGCGCTACCGTCGCCCCATGACGGAGCTCACGGGGCCGCTCGACAACTCGTACGCGGCGGCGACGGCCGACACCGCTACGGTCACCAAGGACGGTCGTCGGCTGGAGTCGCGCATCGACGGCGTCCGTACCGCAGCGTCTGTCGTCCACAGTGACCACCGCGGTCGTGTCTACGAGATCTATGCGGGCGCCGACGACTTCTGGAGCGAGCCCATCGTCTACTGCTACGCCTTCACGGTGCGCGCCAACCAGGTCAAGGGCTGGGGCCTGCACCTGGAGAAGCACGATCGGTACACCCTCATCTCCGGCGAGCTGACGACTGTCCTGTACGACGCGCGGCTGGAGTCGCCGACCCACGGCGCGGTTCAGCGCGTGACCCTCAGCGAGCAGGGAGTCCGTCGCCTGCACATCCCGCGCGGCGTGTGGCACATGAACATCAACGTGTCCGAACGGGAGACGCACCTCATCAACCATCCGACCGAGGTCTACCACCACGAGCGCCCCGACCGGTTGCTGCTGCCGTGGAACACGAGTGAGATCCCGTTCGATGTCGCGACGATGTTCCCGGTTCAGTTGACGGCGGCGGTCTGCGACTGCTGACGTGCCCCACGTCACGGTCCTCGTTCCGACGCACGATCACGCGGCGACGCTGCCCTTCGCCGTTGCCAGCGTCCTGGCCCAGTCGGTCGACGACCTCGACGTCGTGATCGTCTGCGACGGTGTCGGAGACGACACGCGTGACGCCGTTCGCGACCTCGAGCGCGGCGATCGCCGGGTCCGACACGTCGACCATCCCAAGTCCCCGCGGCACGGCGAGCCGGCGCGGCACGCTGTGCTGCAGGAGTGCCGGTCGCCGTTCGTCGCGTACCACGGGGACGATGACCTGCTCGTGCCGTGGCACCTCGAGCACCTGCTGGAAGCGATCGCCGATCGCGATTTCGCGCACCCGCTGCCACTGTTCTTCACCGACGGCGACGACGAGCCTGTCGCCTTCCCGATGGACCTGTCGGACCGACGGTGGGTCGAGCTCCAGCCGATCGTGAGCAATCACATCTCGCTCACGGGCGTCGTCCATACCCTGGACGCCTATC
>JAFIHP010000376.1 GCA_017849335.1 Actinomycetales bacterium
AGCCCGGCGACGAGGGCGTTGTGCTGGCCGTAGTTGCGGCTGAGTCGCACGCCGCGCACGTTCGCGTGCGTGGCGGCCAGCTCCTGGACGGTCGGCCACGTCGCCCCGCCGCTGCCGTCGTCCACGAGCAGGATCTCCCAGGCCGGCGCCGATGCGAGTGCGGCGGCGACGCGGTCGACGAGCGGCGCGAGTGTGCGGTCGCTGCGGTAGACGGGGACGACGACGCTCACGCCCGGCCGGAGCGCGTCAGGCATGGACGACCCGATCGGTGGCCCACGCGCGGACGGTTGTGATGACCGAGTCCACCTCGTCGTCGGTCATCGAGCCGTAGAGCGGCAGGCGCAGGAGCCGGGCCGACACGTCGGCGGTGACGGGGCACTCGTCGGCGTACGGACCGCTGGCCCTGCGACCCTCGGAGGACTCGGCGAGCGGCTGGTAGTGCGACACGGCGAGGACATGGCGCGATCGGCAGTGCGCGAGCAGCTCGTCGCGTGCCTGTCCGGACGGGGCGAGAAGGTAGTACAGGTGGGCCGGGTGCCGAGTGTCCGGCAGCCGGGGATGGAGCGTGATGTCGTGGTCGGCGGCGAAGGACGCCAGGCCGGACTCGTAGGCGTCCCAGCCGGCGTGGCGTCGGGCCTGCGTGAGGTCCCAGTCGTCCAGTCCCGCGGCGAGCACGGCGGCGAGGAGCTCGCCCAGCAGGAAGCTCGATCCGGGTGACACCCAGGTGTACTTGTCGACCTGGCCACGGAAGAACTTCGACCGGTCGGTCCCCTTCTCCCGCAGCTGCTCGACCCGCTCGTAGAGGCGCGGATCGTTGACGACGAGTGCGCCGCCCTCCCCGCTCGAGAGGTTCTTGGTCTCGTGGAAGGACAGGCACGCCAGGGCCCCGAACGAGCCGTAGGCCCGACCCTCGTGCGTGCCGCCGAGGGCGTGCGCGGCGTCCTCGACGAGCGTGAGGCCGTGGGCGTCGCACAGTGCGGACAGCTCGGCCATGGACGACGACTGGCCGCCGTAGTGGACCGCGATGACCGCGCGGGTCCGCGAGGTGACCCTTTCGGCGACCTGAGCGGCGCCCATGCTCAGCGTCACGGGATCGACGTCGGCGAACCGGACCGTGGCGCCCGTCCGCTGGACCGCCGTCGCGGTCGAGCTGAATGTGAACGAGGGGACGATCACCTCGTCGCCCGGTCCGAGGCCGAGGGCCATGCACGCGAGTTCGAGCGCATCGGTTCCGGACGGGGTGAGGAACACCCGCCCGCCACCGACCATCGGGGACAGCCGCTCAGCGACCTGCTCGCACCAGGGTCCGTCGCCGGAGTGGTGCGCTGAACGCAGCGCGTCCTCGACGTTGGCCGCGGCCCGACGGCCGGCGTACGGCCGGTTGAAGGGGATCGCGGGCACGGCTCATGCTAGCGAGGAGGTCAGAACGGAGGTGGGTCGTCGTCACGCGGCCCTGATCCGATCCCGAGCCCGACTGGCGGCGCACCCACCGACGCCGGTCTAGGCGGTAGCAGGGGTGGCGGTTCGTGTTCGTAGATCCGGCCGAGCGGTGACCTCCACTGGCAGCGGCCGTCGCGGAAGCTTCGGGTGATCCGCCAACCGCCGTGAGTCTTGGCCTGGTGGTGGCGCTTGCAGAGAGGTCCGAGGTTGTCGAGGTCCGTCAATCCACCAGCGTCGTACGGTCTCGCGTGGTCGACCTCGCACCGCTCGGCCGGTCGGCGGCATCCCGGGAAGCGGCAGTGGCGGTCGCGCAGCCGGACGAGGATTCGCTGCAGGCCCGTGGGGCTGTAGTGGCTGCGGCCGATGTCGACGATCGTGCCGTCTGCATCGACGAGGAGGCGCCGGACGGTCGAGCGGGCACCGCAGTCCGCCAGGAGCTCGCGGATCACGTCGGCGCCGACGGGGAACCCGTTGATCTGACCGCCCTGCGCCGATGCCTCGTCCTCGGTCAGCAGCGACGCCAGGGGAACCACGATGCTGATCTGCGCGTTGATCCGGGTCTCGGCCACGGGCCCGGTGACCTCCGAGACGGTGCCCGGGCTGCCGAGCGTCAGCTCGACGAGGGCGGCGACGCGACGCTGGCCCAACGTGATGCATCCGTCCGCCGTCTGGAACCGGTCGTCGCGCGCGAGCGTGTTGATCGCGACCATGACGGCCTCGCCGTGCGCCTTGGGCATGACGGCGGTGATCTCGCAGGTGCCGGGCTCGGTGTCGGTGAGGAACACGCCGTGGTCCTCCTCTGCCGCCTTCCGACGCCGCCGCCGGGCGCCGGCCGGGTCCACCGCCAGGACCAGGTTCTCGGTGCGGGTGCGGCATTCGCCCGGCGTATGGGTGAGCGCGTAGGGGATGATGTCCGCGAGGATCGCGGCGCACTCGTCGGCGTACTGCGCCTCTCCCTCGACCGAGCCGAACGACGGCAGGCCCTCGAGTGCCCGGCCGATCGCCTTCGTGTGCGACTCGGTCAGCGTTCCGGCCAGCATCGCCGCCAGCATCGGCTGCCACGGTCCGGACAGGGAGCTGGCGTGGGCGAGGGTGACGTCAGCCGTCTGCGGGGCCAGTCGGATGGCCGGCGCCAGCTCGTTGCGAGCCATCAGCTCGGGCGGGGTGAACGACGCGGTGGACCGAGTGGGTGGCAGACCCGCGGCCAGCCGCTCGGCGTTGACGCGCCGCGCCTCCTCGATCCGGCGCGCCTCGTCAGCCGCGAAGTGCTCGACCAGGCGTCGGCTCGCTGAGGCGAGGAAGAGCATGTGCAGTCCCGTAGCGAACGAGACCAGTCGCTGGGACTGCTGGATGAGGTTGAGTGCCTC
>JAFIHP010000377.1 GCA_017849335.1 Actinomycetales bacterium
GCGTAGTGGTCCTTGGCCTCGGCCAGGTCGGTCACCTTCACGTGCATGTAGCCCATCCGCATGACGGCCATCGCGACACGGTCCTTTCTGCCCCAGTGACCTGGGATCGTGGGTTCAGCCCGGCTGCGCGACCGCGAAGCGGGCCATCAAAGGGTTGACGCGGCGCAGGTTGTCCTCACGCAGCGTGATCGTGACATCGCTCGTGGCGACCGCCCGACAGCTCAGGCAGGTCCCCGTCGCTCGTTCGTCGTCCGTCAGGACCTTCTCGGCCACCGGACGGTTGTAGTCGACCTCGCCACGGAGCACGTCGACCTTGCAGATCGCGCATCCGCCTCGGCGGCAACCGATCCGGTACGCGTACCCGTGGCGGTACAGGCCCTCGAGGATCGTCTCGTCGTCGTGCAGATCGATGCAGACGCCCTCCGGCTCGACGGTGAGCTTGGGCATCTGCGCTCCTCCCGTTCGAGGTGTGGTACTGACGGCCCGGAGCCGGGCCGCTGAGGTGTCCCGAACGTTAAGTCCATGTGACGGGCGTCGGATGGCATGTTCCTCACTCTGGAACGTACGCCCCGGAATGACCGGAATGAGGGCGGAACCGGGTATCCGTTCCATCCTCAGGAACCCCGCTGCGACGGACGTCACACCGGCCACTGGAATGACCGCGAACGCTCCCGAAACCCTCGCGTGGAAGCCGTGGCCCATGACTCCCTTCATGATCCGCGTCGCCGAGCTCCTGGAATCCCCGGCGACCGACGATCTGCCGGTGCCCCAGACCCGGCCCTCGCTCTACCGCACGACGGGCAAGGGGAACGACCTGCACGTGGCCTACCGCGGCCTCACCGAGCAGCTCGTGTGCGAGGTGAACGCCATGCTCGACCAGCAGGACGACCACATGAGCCTGACCGACGAGGTCATCGGCGACGAGATGCTCTACTCGATCCGCTACCGCGGACGGACCGCCGTCGTCTCGACGGCGTTCGGCGACGGCAGGGCGTACGCGCGCGTCGTCGCCGACGGGCTCGAATCGACCGACCCGGTCGAGCTCGCGGGACCCGAGTCGGTCGAGGACCTGCTCCTGCTCCTCCTCATGGAGTCGGACACCCCGCGCCACGCATCGCACTGATCCGCTCGGTACGGCACCACCCGAACAACTCACAACGCACCCGCAACGACACCCCTTGGAGGTGAGCATGCAGTTCGAACTGCGAACGCAGGTGATCGAGCCCAAGCGCAAGACCTTCACCAACCTGGTGGAGCGCTTCGGCGATCGTCCGGCATCGCGGTACGAGGAGGGCTCGATCGACATCCAGCCGACCGAGAACTTCCACTACCGCCCGCTCTTCACGCCGGACAAGTGGCACTACGACCCCGCGTGGACCGTGTTCCGGCTCACCGACCCGTACTCGTTCGTCGACCCGCGCCAGATGTACTACGCCCCGTACGTGCAGTCGCGCTCCGCGATGAACGACGCCTTCGTCAAGTCGCTCGACTACGTCGACTCGCGTGAGCTCCTCGGCCGGCTCCCCGCCGGCTGGGAGGCGATCATCGGCGACCTGCTCCTGCCGTTGCGCCACTACGAGGCGGGTGCGCAGCTGGTCTGCATCGAAGGCTCGCGGTTCGCGTACGGGACGACCATCGACCAGTGCTGCACCTGGGCGGCGTTCGACCGGATCGGCAACGCGCAGTCCATCTCCCGCATCGGCATCGCCTTCGCCCACGGAAGCGACGTCGCTCTCACCGAGGCCAAGGCCAAGTGGCTGACGGAGCCGGCGCTCCAGGGCCTGCGCCGCCTGGTGGAGGAAGTGCTCATCGAGGGCGACTACGCCACCGAGCTGCTCGCGATCGACCTGTGCGACCGGCTCCTGTACTCGCTGATGTACGTGCACCTGGACGAGGCCGCGCTGGTCGGCGGCGCCGGGGCCTACAGCCTGCTGGCGCAGCACTTCTCCACCTGGTTCGACGACAACCGTCGGTGGATCGACCAGCTCGTCAAGACCTGGCTGTCCGACCCCGAGTACGCCGACTCGAACCGCGCGGCCTACGACGCCGTGATCGCGCGGCGGTGGGCCCAGGTGGTCGAGGCCGTCACTGATCTCGCCGCAGCGCTCGACTCGCGGGTCGACACCGGAGCGACACGGGCCGTCGAGCTCAACGCCGCCGCGGTGGCCGCCCATCTGGGCGGCCTCGGCCTCACCGTCCCCGGGAGCGACCTGTGAGCGCGCCGACCAGCGAACGCCAGGTCGGCGTCGACCTGCAGGAGAACGAGGAGAGCCGGGCTCTCGTGGAGGCGATCGAGGCCGACACCCCGGACCTCACGATCCGGCACATGCCGGGGATGATCCGGCTGACCGCTCCCGGTCGGCTCGTCATCAACCAAGCCAGCGTCGAGCAGCGCCTGGGGCGCGAGTGGGAGACCCACGAGTTCCAGCTGGCGATCATCTCCTACTTCGGCGAGTTCGCCGAGTGGGAGGACGACCGCATCGTCATCGCCTGGAAGCACTGAGGAGCGCCCACATGACCATTCCCGCC
>JAFIHP010000378.1 GCA_017849335.1 Actinomycetales bacterium
CCAGCACGCCAGCCGCGGGCTCGACCACGGCGCGTGGGTGCCCCTGACGGTCATGTACCCGGAGGCCGACATCCCCGTCCTGCAGCTGTCGATCCCGACGCACGACCCGTCCACCTTGCTGGAGCTCGGCCGCCGGCTGCGACCCCTTCGCGAGCACGGCGTCCTCGTCCTCGGCTCGGGCTTCCTCACCCACGGCCTGCCGTTCCTGCGCGACTGGTCGCCGAATGCGAACCCGCCCGGCTGGAGCGTCGACTTCGACCTGTGGGCGAAGGAGGCCATCGACTCCGGCGACGTCGAGCAGCTCGCCGCCTACCAGTCGGTCGCGCCCGGCATGCCGTACGCGCACCCGACGGTCGAGCACTACGTCCCCCTCTTCGTGACGCTCGGTGCCGCCACGGACCCGGACGTCCCGCCGACCACCGTCATCGACGGCTACTGGATGGGCCTGGCCAAGCGGTCGTTCCAGGTCGACTGACACGCCTGGCGGCATCGCTCGCGGCGCCCTGTCCCCAATAGGGTCGCGGCGTGGAAGAGGCGTTCGCCCAGGTCGTGCTGTCGGCGACGATCGCCGTCGTCGTCGCCCTCGTCGCCCGGAGCCGCGGCTGGGGGATCGCACTTCCCCTCATCGCCGTCGGGGCCCTGGTCGACTGGCTGCCCTTCGGTCCGGACGCCCCGCCCGAGCCGGAGTTCGTCCTCGTCGTGATCCTCGCTCCGCTGGTCTTCGGCGAGGCGCTGGGCTCGTCCTACCTGGACCTGCGGCGGGTGCAGAAGCCCGTCCTGGTCCTCGCCATCGGGCTCGTCATCGGGACGACATTCGCCGTCGGCGCGGTCGGCACGCTGCTGACGGCGATCCCGCTGGCGATGGCCTGCGCCCTCGGCGCGATCCTCGCGCCCACGGACGCGGTCGCCGTGAGCACCGTCGCCCGACGGGCCGGCCTGCCGAGGCGGCTGGTGTCGATCCTCGAGGGCGAGAGCCTCGTCAACGACGGCACGGGCCTGACCGCGCTCACCGTCGCGCTCGCCGCCGCCGCGGCCGGCACGGTGACGATCGCCGAGGTGTCGTGGATCTTCGTCGAGGCCGTCGTCGTCGGGGTCGGCATCGGCGCGATCGGCGGGTGGATCCTCTCCCTGGTCCTGCGCCGCAGCAACGACCTGATGGCCGCCAACGCGCTGGTGCTCATCGCGCCGTTCCTCCTGTACGCCATCGCCGAGAACCTCGACGGCTCGGGCATCCTCGCGCTGGTGGTCGCCGCCCTCGTCATCGCGCACACGCAGAACTCCGACCCGGGCCATACCGGCCGCCTGCAGGGCACCACGGTGTGGAAGCAGGTCACGTTCGTGCTCCAGGCGATCGCGTTCTTCTTCGTCGGCCTGGAGCTGCCGGAGGTGCTGCGCCGCCTCGACCCGGGCGAGGTCCGCAGCGTGCTGGTCCTCGTGCCGTTGGTGATCGTGACGCTGATCGTCACGCGCGCCCTGTTCGTGTTCGGGATGATCGGCCTGGGCCGTCCGGTCGACGGGCGGGACACGCGCGGCATGATGCGCGGCGGCGCCATCCTCGCGTGGGCGGGCGCGCGCGGACCGGTGTCAGGCTTGGCGGCGTTCTCCATCCCGGTGGCGTTCGCGTCGGGCGAGGCGGTTCCGTACCGCGACGAGATCCTCGCGACCACGTTCTGCGTCATCGTCGTCACCTTGCTGCTGTCGTTGACCCTCGCCCCGCTGGCGCGGTGGATCGGGATCCGGCCCGACGACGACGGCGACCTGGTGCGGCGCATCGACGCCCAGCTGGCCCGCGCCGCGCTGGACCGGCTCGGTGACATCGAGAGCGAGCAGATCGACGCCGGCACGCCGCTGCCGGCCGGGCTGGTCGAGCGCGTGGAGGCCGACACGGAGCGGCGCATCCGGTGGGACGAGTCGACCGTCGAGGTGTCGCAGACCGAGCAGCTGCAGGTCCAGCAGGTGTTGATGGTGGCGAAGGCGATGGTGCGCGCCGAGCAGGAGGAGCTCCTGCGCCTGCGCGACGAGGAGGGTCTGCCCGACGCGGTCGTGCGGTCGATCATGACGAAGCTCGACCTGCGGGCACAGACGCTCGCCGCTGGCCGGCTCTAGCCGATCCACCCCTCGGAGTCGACGGCCATGCGGACGGCCGCAGCGAGGCTGCCGGTGGGGTCGGCCGTCGCCGCGGCCGGACCGACGACGTCGACGAGGGCGACTGCCCGGCCGATCCCGGCGGCGGACGCCTCGCCCGGGGACAGCGCGACCTGACCGCACACGGCGAGCACCGGTACGCCGGCGGCCGAGCTCAGTCGGGCCACGTCGCCGAGGCCCTTGCCCAGCAGGCTCGTCCGGTCCAGCCGTCCCTCGCCGGTGATGACCAGGTCGGCCTCCCGGATCCGGTCGGCGAGCCCGAGCGCGCCGTGGACGAAGCCGGCACCGGAGACCTGCACGGCGCCCAGCGCGGCGATGGCCGCGGCGCCGCAGCCGCCGGCGGCGCCGGCTCCTGGGGCCGACCGCACGTCGACGCCGGTCGCGTCCGCGAGCACGCCGGCCCACGCGGCGAGGCCGTCCTCGAGCGAGACCACCTGTTCTGGAGTCGCTCCCTTCTGCGGGCCGAACGCCGCAGCCGCACCGTCGGGTCCCAGGAGCGGGCTGCGCACGTCGGCTGCCACGACGACGCGACGACCGCGCAGCCGCGGGTCGAGGCCGGTCAGGTCGAGCCGCGTGATCCGGGCGAGTCCCGCGCCGCCGGGCGGCACGGGAACGTCGTTGGCATCGAGCAGCCGGGCGCCGAGCGCGACGAGGAGACCGGTTCCGCCGTCGGTCGACGCGCTGCCGCCCAGGCCCAGCACGATCTCGTCCGGGTCGTCGTCGAGGACGGCGCAGACCGCGTCGCCCAGACCCAGGCTCGTGCTCGTCATCGGCGCGAGCTGGCCCGGGCCCAGCAGGGCGATTCCGCAGGCCGACGCGATCTCGACGACGGCGGTGCCGCCGCGCCGGGCGACGCGGGCGACGGTCGGGACTCCGGTCGGCCCGCGCGTCACGACAGCGCGCTGCTCGTAACCGGCGGCAGCGAGCGCGGCGACCGTGCCGTCACCGCCGTCGGCCAGCGGCAGCACCTCCACCAGGGCGTCGGGTATCGCGTCGCGGATCGCGCGGGCGATCGCCTGCGCCGCGTCGTTCGCGGACAGGGTCCCCTTGAACGCGTCCGGTGCCACGAGGACTCGACGGGGAGCGTCCGGAAGGATGAGCGACGGCACGCCTGGTACCCAACCACGGGTGCGGCGCGCCGCGACAGACGAGGAGCAGGACGTGGTCGACAGCCCGCTGGTGGACGCCTGGCACGCGGCGCGCGCCGAGGAACGTCGATCGCTCCAGATACCCGGCCACAAGAACCGCTACGCGGCGGACACGACGGACTCGTCGGTGTTCGCGGCCGACCTCCTCGGTCCGCTCATCCGAGACGACCTCGCGCTGCAGGGCGGGGTCGACGACAACGCGCTGAGCCATCGGTTCGTCGAGCAGGCCGAGGCGCTGTGGGCCGCGGCCGTGGGTGCCGACTACGCCCGGTTCCTGGTCGGAGGCTCGAGCCAGGGCAACATCTCCGCGCTGTCGACCGTCGCGGAGCCGGGCCGACCGGTCGCGGTGGACCGCACGTCGCACCGCAGCACGCAGGCCGCCCTCGTGATCTCCGGGGCACGGCCGGTGTGGGTCTACCCGACGATCCACCCCGAGTTCCACCTACCCGTCGGGCTGCCGGCCGACAGCGTCGCGGAGGTGCCGGCGGACGCGACGGCGCTGTTCGTCACGTCGCCGTCGTACGTCGGCACGATCACCGACGTGACGGCCGTGGCGGCGCGGGCGCACGCACGCGGTCTGGTGCTCGTCGTCGACCAGGCGTGGGGAGCGCACCTGGACTTCCTCCCGGGTCGCGGAGCACTGGCCTGCGGGGCGGACCTCGCGGTGACCAGCGTGCACAAGGCGCTCCTCGGGTACACCCAGACGGCGGTGGTCGCGATGCGCGACGAACGCGTGGCGCGTGCGCACCTCGACCGCTGCGTCGACCTGACGGCCACGACGTCGCCGTCGGTCACGCTGCTGGCGAGCATCGACGCGACGCGCGCGGCCCTCGTCGAGGACGAGGGCGTGGCGCTCGCGCGCACGGCGGAGCTGGTGGACGGCATGCGCCGGCGGCTGGCGCGCGTCCGCGGGCTCGTCGTGCTGGACGAGGCGACGGCAGGCTGCCCGATGGACCCGTTCAAGGTGACGCTCGTGCTGCCGGGGACGGGTGTGTCCGGGCTGGATCTCGCCGCCGCGTTGTGGGAGGACGGTCATGGGGTCGAGACCGCTGACCGGGACACGCTGGTCCTCACGATGACCCTGGCCGACGACGCCGACACCGCCGAGCACGTCAGCGAGACGATCGCGGCGATGGTCGAGGCGCGGCGCACCGAGCCTCGGCCGCCCACCCCGGGTGCCGTCTGGCGGGTCGAGCCCGAGGTCGTCGTCACCCCGCGCGAGGCGTTCTTCGCCCGTCGACGGCGGCTGCCCCTGCGCGAGGCGATCGGCGAGGTCAGTGCCGAGCAGTTCTGCCCCTACCCGCCCGGCGTCCCGCTGCTGGCTCCCGGCGAGCGCGTCACCGTCGAGGCGGTCGACGCGATCGAGGCGGCCGGTCGGGTGGGCCGCGTCGCGTACAGCAGTGACCCGACGCTGGCCACGATCGAGGTCGTCGACGCGATCTAGCGTCGGCCCGAGTCCGGCGTCGGCCGGAGCCCGTAGCGGCGGAGACTGTGCCGCGTTATCTGTTGCAGGGCAACGGATTGGGCCACCTCCCGGGTCGCGTGTGTCGGCCGCACCTGATAGTGTGTACGTATGTTCGAATTCGATCCCGAGCTTCCCGGTGGCCCCGATGAGGGTGCCGCCGTGGATGAGGTCGAGATCGTTGTCGATGATGCGATGCGGTTGAGCATGGCGTGCGATCGCCCGGTCGACAGTGGTCTGCTGTGCGATCTGGATCGGATCGAGCTGGGTGCGCTCACGGCGGACGAGGCCGTCACGTACCTGCAGCAGGTGCAGCGGTTCGCGGCGTACGTGGCCGGGGTCGAGGCGTGGGCGCGGGATGCGGTGACGGCGAAGGTCGTAGCGGAGATCCAGGAGAAGATCGCCGAGGAGGTGGATCCCGAGCGGCCGGCGCGGCCGCAGTTCGTGTGCGCGGAGCAGGCGGCGTGGTCGGAGGTGACGGCGGCGTTGCGGTTGTCGCCGGTGACGGGTGAGGC
>JAFIHP010000379.1 GCA_017849335.1 Actinomycetales bacterium
CCGGCAACGCCGGGAGATGCCTGCCAAGCCCTGCTCACGCGGGGCCAAACCTGAGCGCCTTGCCACCAGGGCGCTGAGGGATGGCCGCCGTGCTCGGCAACGCGGTCGGCTACTGGATCGGCTACGCGGTCGGGCCGAAGCTCTTCTCCCGTCCGAACTCGCGGATCTTCAAGCCCGTCTACCTGGACAAGACGCACGAGTTCTTCGAGAAGTACGGTGCCGCCGCGATCATCCTGGCGAGGTTCGTCCCCATCGTGCGGACCTTCATCACGGCGGTTGCCGGTGCAGGCCGCATGAGCTTCGTCCGGTTCATCACCTTCAGCGCGATCGGCGGCTTCTTGTGGGCCGTCGGCGTGACGCTGCTGGGCTACTGGCTCGGCAACGTGGAGTTCGTGAAGAACAACGTCGAGGTCATGCTCGTGGTCGTGGTGCTGGTCAGCGTCGTCCCGATCGGCATCGAGTACCTCCGCCACCGCCGCAAGGCCCGCACCGCCCCCCAGGGCTGACGGGTCCGCTACGCCAGGCCGAGGTCTGCCAGCGAGTACGCCGCCTTGTAGCCCAGGTCGCGCTCCAGGATCGCCGGGCCCGCCCCGCGGTCGACGATCACGGCGACACCGACCACCGTCGCGCCCTCGGCCACCAGCGCATCCACCGCGGTGAGCACCGAGCCGCCGGTCGTCGAGGTGTCCTCGACCGCGAGCACCGTCCGTCCGGCGACATCGGGACCCTCGATCCGCCGCTGGAGGCCGTGCTGCTTCTCGGCCTTGCGCACGACGAACGCGTCGAGCCGCTCGCCGTCGCGGGACGCCGAGTGGAGCATCGCCGTCGCGACCGGGTCCGCGCCGAGAGTGAGCCCGCCGACCGCGTCGTACTCCCACTCCGCGGTCAGCTCGCGCATCACCGTGCCGACCAGCGGAGCGGCCACGCCGTCGAGGGTCACCCGTCGCAGGTCGACGTAGTAGTCGGCCTCCCGCCCGCTGGAGAGGATGACCTTGCCGTGCACGACGGCCTTCTGGGCGATCTGGTCGCGCAACGCCGTCCACGCGGTACTGGTCATGACGCGCAGCCTAGGACCCGTGCGGATGCGCCGGACGGCGTAGGGTCACCGCCCTGTGAGGCCAGCGACCGTGATCGTCCTGCCCGGCTGCGACGACGCCGGACGCTCCCGGCTGACCGCGTTGGTGGCGTCCGGGCCGTGGGCGGTGCGTGAGGTCCAGCCCATGGACGGACCCGCGGCGACCTGGTCGGCACGGGTCTGCGCGGCGATCGTGACCGCGGCCCCGACGCCGCCGCTGGTCGTCGCAGCCGCCGGTGACGGAGCCCTCCTGCTGCCGGCCGTCGCGCGTGCCCTGCGGGCCGGCCACCGGCTCGTCTCGGAGTACCTCGTCGTCCGACCGGACCTCCCGCCCGTCACCGACACCTGGCCCGACGCGCCGGTGACCGTGGTGGTCGACGACGCCGAGGACCTGCTCGTGGCGACCGTCCGGCTGCGCGGCTGGACCCTCCTCGTCGGCGCGGATCCCTGGCGGCCGGGAGACTGACGACCAGCGCTCGAGGCCACCGGGCACGGCATCGGTCAGTGCCGCGCCCCGAGCCCCCGGCTGCGCTGGCGTGTGGCGGTCGCCAGGCGCGTGAGCGAGCGCGGCCCGTACCGAAGCAGCACCGACAACGGCCGGTACTGCGGGCCGGCGACGCTGACCGTGCGCCCGGTCGCGGCGTCCCGGAACGCCGCGTCCACGACCTGGGCGGCGTCCAGCCACATCCACGCGGGGAGTGCCTGCATGTCGACGCCCGCGCGGTCGTGGAACTCCGACCGCGTGAACCCGGCGGCGGCGACCACGACGCGCACGCCGGTTCCGGCCAGGCTCTGCGACAGGCTCTCGCTGAAGACCGTGACCCAGGCCTTCGCCGCGGAGTACGTGCCGCCGGGCATCCAGGCGGCGAGGCTGCCGACGTTGACGACCAGGCCGAAGCCGCGGTCGACCATGCCGGGCACCGCCGCGTGCGTCAGCCGCATCACCGCGGTCACCATCACGTCGAGCAGCCGCTGCTCGTCAGCCACGTCGCTGTGCTCGAAGGCTCGGCTCAGCCCGAACCCCGCGTTGTTGACGAGCACGTCCACGCGCCGGGACCCCAGCAGCGCCGCGACCGCGTCGACGTCGGCCCGCACCGACAGGTCCGCCGGGACGACCTCGCAGGCGACTCCGTACCGCCCGTGCAGCTCCTCGGCCGTGGCCGCCAGACGATCCCGGTCGCGCGCGACGAGGATCAGGTCCAGGCCCTTGCGAGCCAGCTCCTCGGCGAACGCCCGGCCGATCCCGGCGGTCGGACCCGTCACCAGTGCGACACCCATCGGACCTGCTCCATCGTCGTCGGGCCCGCCCACGCTGACGCGGCCCGTCTCGGCAACGTACCGTGGTGGTGTGCGTGCGTCCCTCCTGCTGAGGTCCGTCGCGGTCGCGGGGGTGGCTGCCGTGGCCGTCGGCGGCGGTGTCGTCGTGCCGGCGAGCGCCGCACCGGTCATCACCCCCAGGGTCATCAACGGCGACGACGGCACCGCCGGCGACTTCGGCTACCTCGTGTCGCTGCTTCTTGCCGGCCGCTACCAGAGCGGGGACGCCTACGACGCGCAGTTCTGCGGCGGGACCCTCACGACCCCGACCACGGTCGTCACGGCTGCGCACTGCGTCGTCGACGAGCAGTCCGGCGCCGTGCGGGCTCCGGCCGACATCCTGATCGGCGTCGGAGCGAACCTGAAGTCGACCTCGCTGCGGGTCGTCCGCGTCGCGCAGGTCACGCCGAATCCCGGCTACACCCGCCGGACCGCGGAGAACGACGTCGCGGTCATCACGCTCGCCGAGCCGGTGCCGAAGGCGTCGCTGCTGCCGGTGGCGATGCCGGAGGAGGCGCAGGCACTCACCACGCCCGGCTCCGTCGTCCGCGTGGCGGGATGGGGACGGATGTCGACGTCGCAGCAGACCTACCCCGCCACCTACCGCGTCGGACGCCTGGTCGTGTTCCCGGACGAGTCGTGCGGCAGCGGCGTCCCGTTCACCGTCAGCGGCGTCCGCTTCAACGGCTTCCCGTCGTCGCAGGCCGACGCGGAGTCGATGCTGTGCGCGGCGGGGGTCACCTCGGCGGGCTCGATCATCGACAGCTGCCAGGGCGATTCCGGTGGTCCGCTCGTCGCGGGATCCGGTGCCGACGCCCGACTCGTCGGCGTCGTCAGCTGGGGCAAGGAGTGCGCGACGAACTTCGCCGGCGTGTACACGCGGATCGCCGCCGAGTACGACTTCCTCGCGTCGCAGGGCGCTGTCGGCCCGGCTGCCCCGGTCGCTCCCACCCAGCCGCCGATGATCACGGTCGCTCCCCGGCCGGGCGGACTGGCCGTCAGCTTCGTCGCCGCGCCGGACGGCTCGGTGACGACGGCGTTCGCGGCGAGTGTCGTCGACCCGGCGACCGGTCAGACGCAGAACTGCTTCACCGCCCCGCGCAAGGACGGAGCACCGGCACAGTGCGTCGTCGGCGGGCTCGTCGACGGCACGACCTACCAGGTCACGGCGATCGCCGGGACGACGCTGGGCAACTCGCCGGTCGCCGGTCCGATCGCCGCGGTTCCCGCGCCGGTCCCGGCGGTCGGCCGGATCACGGCGGTGACGCGATCGGGGGGACGGTTGGTCGTGCGGGTGTCGGCGACGACCTCGGCATCCTCACCGCTCACGAGCCTCGCGGTCGTCTGCACCCCTGCCGGGGGAGCCGCGCTCGTCGCGGAGGTCACGGCCGGCCGTGCGGTCCTCCGGGGCGCATCGCCCGTGCGCTACGCGTGCGTGCTCCGCGCGACGAACGCCGCCGGGACCGCGGACTCCGCCGTCCGGGTCGTGCGCGCGTCCGCCTGACCGGCGGGCCGGCCGCCTGGCTAGCGTGAGCGGGTGCAGCGTCCTCGTCGCGTGACCCTCGTCTCGGCCATCCTCATCGGACTGCTCGCCGTCGCGGCGGCGGGGCTCGCCCCGGCGCAGGCTGCCCCCGTCCGGCAGCCCGGCGTGGTCAACGGCACGCCCGGCGATCCCGCCGAGTTCCCGTTCCTGGTGTCCTTGCTGACCGCGTCGCGCTACGCGCGGGACGGCGCCTACGACGCCCAGTTCTGCGGTGGCACCCTCGTGTCGCCCACGAAGGTCGTCACGGCAGCGCACTGCGTCGTGGAGTCGCCTTCGGGGGACGTCACCTTCGCCAAGGACCTCCTGGTCGGGATCGGCCCGGACCTGCGATCACCGTCCCTTCGGACCGTGCGCGTCGTGAAGGTCCAGCCCAACCCCGACTACGGACTGATCTCCTCCGGCAACGACGTCGCCGTCCTCACGCTCGCGCGTCCGGTCACCGACGTCCGCCCTCTCCCGGTCGCCAATCCCCCGCAGGCCGTCGACCTGACCAGCAGCGGATCGACGGTCCGCGTCCCCGGGTGGGGACTGGTGCGCGCCGGTTCGTTCCAGGCCCCTGCCCGGTTCCGCGTCGCCGACCTCGTGGTGTTCCCGACATCGTCCTGCGGAGGCGGCGCCCCGTACGTCCTGGACGGCGTCACGTTCACCGGCTTCGGTCCCGCCAAGGCGGACCCCGCCACGATGCTGTGTGCGGGCGGAGTGACCAGCTCCGGGCGGATCGTCGACAGCTGCCAGGGCGACTCGGGCGGACCGCTGGTCGCGGGGTCGGGAGACGACGCCCGTCTGGTCGGCGTCGTCAGCTGGGGCCTGGGCTGCGCGCGGACCCGCCCGGGCGTCTACACGCGGCTGGCCGCCGAGTACGACTTCCTGGTCGACGCGGGCGCGGCCACGCCGATCGCTCCGTCCCAGCCGCCCGCCATCACCGTGTCGGCGCTGCCCGGTGCGTTGCGGGTCTCGTTCACCGCGGCGGCGGACGGCTCGCGGGCCGTCGGGTTCGCGGCCGGCGTGCAGGACCCCGCGACGGGAGCGGTCCGCAACTGCTTCGCCGGCCCGCGGCCTTCCGGCGAGCCGGCCACCTGCGTCGTCGACGGCCTGGTCGACGGGACCGCGTACGAGGTGACCGCCATCACCGGGACCGCTCTCGGCGACTCGCCGATGGCCGGCCCGGTGTCGGCGGCGCCGGCTCCGGTGCCGTCGGTGGGACGCATCATCGGATTCGACCTCGAGGACGCCCGGTCGTCGGACGACGTCGACATCCGCGTGCGGGTGACCCGCAGCTCGTCCGCCGGCGCACCCATCACGTCGACCGTCGTCTGCACGCCGGCGAGCGGACCCTCCGTGCGGGGCCGGGTCACCGGGACCTCTGCCGTGCTGCGCGGGATGCACACCGTGCGCTACTCGTGCGTGCTGCAGGCGACGAACGCTGCCGGCACCGCGACGTCCGCAGCCCGGTCGCTGCAGGTGGCGTAGCCGGCCGCCGGTCAGGGAGCGAGCAGGCGCAGGGACGCCGCCCGGGTCGCGGCGGTCTGCGCCTGGACGAGCAGGAACGCGGCCTCACGCAGCCGACGCTCCGCGGAGCACCCGGCGCGCATGGCGGCACCGGCGCGGATCACGACCGCCGACTGCGCGGCGCGCATCGCCAGGTCGAGTGACCGCGCACGAGCGGCCAGCCGCGCGGGCACGTCGGCGTCGTCGTCCGCGAGCGCGTACGCCAGCGCGCGAACCGTCCGGCACTCCGTCGCCAGGGCATCCGCGAGATCGGCCCCGGCCCGGTCTCCCCGTGCCTGGGCGACCGCCGACAGCTCGGCGAGTGCACCGCGGACGATGCCGAACGCCGCCGGGTTCGCGTCCGCCGAGCGGCGAGCGTCGGCGTCGGACCAGGCCGTCAGGTCGAGCACGGCGCCGACCTGGTCGTCGTCGACCCGGACGGACTCCAGCCGGATGGGTCGGGTGTGCGTGCCCGCCATCGCCAGCAGCCGCAATGGCTCTCCGACCGTCAGTCCTCGGGTCTGCCCGCCGCGGCCGGCGGGCAGGTAGGCGCACACGACCCGATCGCGCGCCGCGTCGGCGGCCATCACGAGGACGACGTCGGCGATGTCCCAGGAGGTCACCCAGTCCAGCGTGCCGTCGAGCACCCAGCCACCGTCGACCCGCGTCGCCACGGGGTTGACGGGTCCGGGTCGGCGCAGGTGCGCGAACGCCACGGCGGCGAGCCGGCGACCCGAGCGGAGGTCCGGCAGGAGGTCCGCGCGGAGGACCGCGGAGCCCGGCTCGACCTGACCGGGGGCCTGTCCGGCGAGGGTTCGCAACGGGGTCTGGTGCTGCACCCAGCAGAACCAGGTGCTCGCGTCGGTGCCGGCGAGAAGCTCGGCCGTCTCGCGCAGCTGCGGCCCGGTGAGCTGGTCCCCGAGCAGCCCGGCCGCGGCGAGGGCGTCGACCGTCGAGCGCGGGACACCGTTGGCGTCGGCGTCCGCTGCCCCGGGCGCCACGAGGTCGGCGATGACGCCCGAGCCGGGCACCGTCGTGCCGGCGGCCGCCCCGACCAGGTCGAGCCCCGGAAACGCGTCGTCAACGGCCACGGACGTCAGCGTAGGGTCGCGGCGTGCGCCGCCGACCGCCCCTCGTGCCCCGGATGACCGAGCATGCGACGACGATCTTCGGCGAGATGTCGCGCCTGGCCGTCGAGGTCGGCGCGATCAACCTCGGCCAAGGGTTCCCCGACACGGACGGCCCCGACGTCCTGAAGAACGCAGCGAACGCGGCGATCCGCGACGGTCGCGGCAACCAGTACCCGCCCGTGCACGGGATGCCGCAGCTTCGCCGTGCGATCGCCGAGCACCTGCAGCGGTCCTACGGCCTGGCCGTCGACCCGGACACGGAGGTCGTCGTCGGAACCGGGGCGTCCGAGGTGATCCAGTCGGCGCTGCTCGCACTGGTCGACGAGGGGGACGAGGTCGTCGTCCTCGAGCCCTGGTTCGACATCTACGCCGCAGGGATATCGCTCGCCCGCGGCCGACGGGTCGGGGTGCGGCTCGTCGGCCCTGACCTGCGCCCGGACCTCGGTGCGCTCCGCGCCGCCGTCACCGACCGCACGCGCCTGATCTTGCTGAACTCCCCGCACAACCCCAGCGGCATCGTGCTGACGCCCGCCGAGCTGGCGGAGATCGCACGGATCGCCATCGAGGCCGACGTCCTCGTCCTCGCCGACGAGGCGTACGAGCACCTGTGGTTCGACGACCATCGGCACGTGCCGATCAGCACGTTGCCGGGGATGTGGGAGCGGACGGTCACCGTCGGGTCCGGGGGGAAGACGTTCTCCTTCACCGGGTGGAAGGTCGGGTGGGCGAGCGGTCCCGCCGACCTGATCGCGGCGGTGCGCGTCGTCCGACAGCACCTGTCGTACGTGTCCGGCGGCCCGTTCCAGCTGGCGATGGCCGACGGGCTGGCGCTACCCGACGCGTACTTCGACGACTTCCGTGCGGACCTCGCGGGCAAGCGCGACCTGCTGTCGGCGGGGCTCGCGGAGCTCGGCCTGGGCGTCCTGCGGACGCAGGGCACGTACTTCGTCACGACCGACGTCCGACCGCTGGGCTATCCGGACGGCCTAGCGTTCTGCCGCGAGCTGCCGGGACGAGCCGGGGTCGTGGCGATCCCGGTCCAGGTCTTCTGCGACGACCCGTCGATCGGCGCCCCGTACGTGCGGTGGGCGTTCTGCAAGCGACCGGAGGTGCTGCGGGAGGCGCTCGGCCGCCTGGGGCAGGGGCTGGCCGAGCAGTGACGATCCTCGTCGACGAGTGCATCTGGCCGTGGCGTGATCGGCTGTGGTGCCACATGGTCTCCGACACGAGTCTGGACGAGCTGCACGCCTTCGCCCGCTGGCTCGGCGTGCCCGAGCGGGGCTTCCAGGGCGACCACTACGACATCCCCGAGGAGGTGCGGGCGATGGCGCTCGACGAGGGCGCGGTCCCCGTCAGCTCGCGGGAGGTCGTGTCTGCCCTGTACGCCGCCGGGATGCGGAGACCGCCGGGATCGCGCTAGGCCGACGGATCGGTCTGCGCCGACGGGGTGCCGCCCGACAGAACGCAGAACTCGTTGCCCTCGGGGTCGGCGAGGACGACCCAGCTGACGTCGCCCTGCCCGATGTCGACGCGCTGCGCGCCGAGCCCGACGAGGCGGTCCACCTCGGCGGCCTGGTCATCCGGCCGCAGGTCGATGTGCAGGCGGTTCTTGCCCGCCTTCTCCTCGCTGACGCCGAGGAAGAGCAGGCCCGGCTCGATGTCGGGAGCCTTCCGGATCTCGACCTCGTCGTCCTCGGCGGCGACGACCTGCCATCCGAGGGCGGTGGCCCACCACTGACCGAGCCCGCGCGGGTCCGCGGCATCCACGACGACCTGCTCCCAGCTCAGCGCCATGTCGTCACCCTAGGCGAGCGTGGCGCGCGAACGGGAACATCGCCTCCGGGTCGTGGGCGATGCGGATCGCGTCGAGCCGGTCGTTCTGATCCGGTGTCCACGAGTGCACGACGGCCTCCGCGTCGTTGGCGCGCCCGACGAAGTTGACCAGGTTCACCGGCGCCCGCCACGCGTCGACGGCCGTGAGCACGGCGCGCACGGCGTCGAGCCGCGCGCCGTCGCTGAGGGCCGGGTCCGGGGCGGCGTAGACGTTCAGCAGATGGGCCGCCTCCCGTCCGCCGACGGCGTCGCCGGACGTCGGCGCGCGTCTGGCCGCCGGTCCGAGGGTCCGGATCTCGACGGACGAGAGGGGCTTGTCGCCCGCCAGGTCCTCCGCGGCGAGCAGACTCGCGACGACATCGGCGCCCAGGGCGCTGATCGGTACCGACCCGTTCGCGACGGGCATCGGATGGGTGGGATCGCCGTGGATCGTGCCGATCTTCGAGTACGGCAGGACATCGATCGTGTCGAGGAGAACGGGCGCTGCGGCGCGGATCGGTGCGAGCAGGGTCCGTGCCGTCTGGGGAGCGGCCAGGCTCGCGAACCGGACGGTCGCGACGTGCTTCCCGCGGATCGCGTCGGGGAGGGCCGGGGCGCTGGGAAGGCGGATGAGGGCGATCGACGTCGTGCTCGACTCGGGCAGGTGCGGGGCCCATTGCGCGTACGCGGCGAGGACGTCGGCCACGTCAGGCGCCGCGAAGTACGTGCTCCCGCCGTAGAGCGTGGCGAGGGGCCGCACCTGGACGGTCACGGCGACGACGACGCCGAATCCACCCTTGCCACCGCGCATCGCCCAGAAGAGGTCCGTATGGGACTCGACGCTCACGGTGATGAGCCCGTCGGCCGGCGTCACGACCTCGATCGAGGTGAC
>JAFIHP010000380.1 GCA_017849335.1 Actinomycetales bacterium
GCGGATCCGCGCCGGGTGGCCGAGGGTGCGGAAGAACTCGGCCTTCGCCTCGTACAGCGGCCTGGACATCGCGGCTCCATCCGGAAGTGCGGCATACATGAAAACTTCTTCAAGTGTGCATATCTTCGCATGTGCCCCGCCGCAGGCGGAGGTCCGGAGGCGGGTGATGATCTGAGCCGTGACCGTGTCCATCCGCGCGACGCGCGTCGTCGGTGCGTGCGTCACCGTGGGGCTGGCTCTGACGCTGGCCGGTTGCGCCGGCGGCGCTCCGGTCGCGGACGCCGTGACGACCTGTGACACCGAGCGCAGCCCCTACGTGCACCTCGCTGCCGACGGCCGGTCCGTCGTCATCGACGGGACCGCGAAGTCAGGGAGCACTGGTGCGCCGATGGCGACCGTCCAGTGCGTCCTGAAGATTCTCGAGGTCTCCGACGACGTCATGAGCAGCATCGACGCGACGACGACCCCCGACGGTGAGCACTCGGGCACGTGGGACGGGTTGCGCGCGACGTGGTCGCTCAGTCCCCTGCACGGCTTGCATCTGACCATCTCCCAGGCGCCCTAGGCGGCCGGCCAGCGATCAATCCTCGTCGACGTCCCGGTCGACCCGCTCGTCGCCCCGGGCACGGGCATAGGCGCCCAACGCTCCCCGGGCTACGCAGTCCCACGAGTACGTCCGCCGGGCTCGCTCGGCGCCGGCGCGCCCCAGGCGCGAGGAGAACGACGGGTCGCCGAGGACCCGTCGCAGGGCGGCTGCCACCGCGTCGGGGTCTCGCGGAGGGACCAGCACGCCCGTCACCCCGTCGACAACCGAGTCGATCATCCCGCCGAGCGAGGTCGCCACGACTGGGACGCCCGAGGCCATGGCCTCCAGAGCGACCATGCCGAACGGCTCGTACCAGGGCGTCGCCACGACCGCGTCGGCGGTGGCCATCAGCCGGGCGACACCGCGGCGGTCCACCGCGCCGAGGAAGCGCACGCGATGCCGCACGCCGCAGACCGATGCGACGGACGACAGTCGCCGCGCCTCCGGGTCTCGGACCAGGTCGACGGCGGACTCAGGACCCCCGGCGACGACGAGCTCGACATCCCGTAGGTCCCGAACGGCACGGATCGCGTCGTCGATCCCGTTGCCGGGAGCGAGTCCGCTGACGACCAGCACGCGCCGGGGCCCGACCGGGCGGTACGCCGGCGGACTGGCGACGAAAGTAGCGATGTCGACGCCGCTGGGGACGATGCTGGTACGGGCCGCGTCCAGGCCGAGTCGCCGGAGCTCGAACGCCTCGGCGGAGGACATCGCGATGACCTGATCGGCACTCGCGCACAGCCGCGCCTCCACGCCGATCCGCTGCGGCGGGCCGGGATCGACACCGTGCAGATGCCGCCGCGCGACGACCCCCAGCCCATGGAAGGTCTGCACGACCGGGATCCCGAGCGCCGCCCGGCACCGCATCGCCGCGACACCACTTGTCCAGAAGTGCGCGTGGACGACGTCGTGGGGGTCGTTCGCCAACCGGCGCTCGAGGTATCCGGCGAACGACGGGCGCGAAGGCGCCTGCTCGGGCGGGCTCTCCAGCACGTACCCGGATGAGGTGAGGAGCCGGGGCGGGCGCTCGGCCTCCGTTCGTCCCGTGAACACGGTCACGTCATTGCCCCGGTGGACGAGCGCTCGAGCAAGCGATGCGACGTGGATGCTCTGCCCGCCGACGGCTCCCGACGTCGTGGCCGCCAGAGGACGGGCATGCTCCGCGACGAGCGCAATCCGCATGTCTCCTCCGCCGCTGCTCACACGTCCGGTCGGCACCCGACCGGGGCCGCCGTACCCATGAGGTGCGGGGACGAATCGTCCGCGCCGCGGACGGTTTGGCCGCAGGGGCGCGGGGTACCTGCGGGAGGGACGCGTAACGGAACCGGCCGTTACCGCCCGCGAGATCCCCCGCCGACGAGAGGCCCGCCCATGAGCGCGACGAGCACCGCGAACCGCCACGGCTTCACCGTCCCCGGCATCACGCCGGCCGATGCCCAGGCCGTCGCGGCCCGCCTGCAGGACCGTCTCAACGCGCTCAACGACCTGGCGCTCACGCTCAAGCACGTCCACTGGAACGTCGTCGGGCCCAACGCGAACATCGTCGCGACGCCCGTCATCGCGACGCTCGATCGGGTCCAGGACGTGGTCGACGGCGCGCTCGGCCACCGCGATTCCGCGTAGCCGGCCAGGTCTCACGCCTCCCGACGCGCCGTCCCGGGACGCTTGTCGGGTCGCCATCCCCGCCAGACGGGATGCCGCAGGCGGCCCGCGCTCGTCCACCCGCTGGAGGAGACCTCGGCCACCTCGACCGGCGCGACCCAGTGGGCCGCGCCCGCGATCGCGCCGGGAACGCCGGTCACGGAAGGCTCCGGTCGTTCCAGAGCCCTCAGCCGCACGGTGAGCTCGGGCAGATCGCTGTCGGCGAACCCGGTGCCGACCTTCCCGGCGTACCGGAGGTCCTCGTCGTCCCGGACGGCGAGCAGGATCGATCCGACCAGCCCGGCCCGCCGCCCCCCCCCCCC
>JAFIHP010000381.1 GCA_017849335.1 Actinomycetales bacterium
CAAGCGCCTGAGCGCGCTGTTCCCGGAGCGTGGTCCGGCGAGTCGGCTGGCCGAGTTCGCGCGCGTCGCCGAGACCGGCGAACCCGCGCAGCGGACCGCCCGCCCCGAGTCGAACGACGACGGGGTCGTGACGACCTACCTCGACGCGCGCATCGTCAAGGTGCTCGACGGAATCTCGATCGCGTGGCGGAACGTGACCGAACGGGTCGAGATCGACCGGCAGCGTGCGGCCGCCGAGCGCCTGCTGGCCGCGTCGGAGGAGCGCTACCGGCTGCTGGCCGAGAACACCGCCGACGTCGTGGTGCTCGTCAAGGACCGGCGCATCGACTGGATCTCCCCGTCCGTCGAGCGCGAGTTCGACCTGTCGGCCGCCGCGTGGCTCGGCCGGGAGGCGAGCGCCTGCCTCGCGCCCGACGACCGGTCATGGGTCGGCGGCATCCTCAAGGCCGTGATGGCCGGCGCCGACCGCGTCTTCCGCGTGCGGGCCGTCTCCCCGGCGGGCGAGACGCACTGGGTGGAGGCGCACGCCCAGCCCTACGTCGACGCCGACGGGTCGATCACCGGGCTCATCGCCACCTGCCGCGTCATCGACGACCTGATCGAGGTCGAGGCCGAGCTCGACCGCCGTGCCCGGTACGACGACCTCACCGGCCTGCTCAACCGCTCCGAGGCGTTCCGTCGGATCGCGGCCGCGACGACGCACACGCCCCGGCAGGGCGCGCACACGGCGGTCCTGTTCTGCGACGTCGACCACTTCAAGGACATCAACGACGCCTACGGCCACGCGGCCGGCGACGACGTGCTGCGGACCCTCGGCCAGCGGCTGTCCTCCGTCATCCGCGACGCCGACCACGCCGCCCGGATCGGCGGCGACGAGCTGCTCGTCCTCCTGCCCGGCGTGCGCTCCCTGGCGGACGCCGCCGCGGTCGCGGAGAAGATCCGCACGCTGGCCGCGGAGCCCGTCAGCATCGGGGGCGGCGTGTCCGTGATGCCGCAGCTGAGCATCGGCGTCACGGTCCGGCGGTCGGGAGAGACCTCCGACCAGCTCATCGAGCGGGCCGACGACGCGATGTACCTCGCGAAGAAGGCCGGTCGCAACCGCGTCGTCGCGATCGACTGACGCCCCCCGGGAGCCGGCCGCGTGCGCGCGGTGGCGCCCCGGCCACCGCTGGGTACCGTGGGCGTATGACGGTCATCTGGACGGTTCACACGGTCGACGGCGCTGCCGTGCGCCTGCGCAGCGGCTCCGCCGGCATCATGACGATCGACATCACCGCCCCCGTCTCCGGCGGCGAGCTGCACCTGGACGGCGACCAGGCCCGCCTCACGCTGCGCCTCGCGCTCGACCAGCTGCGCACCGGCAACTTCCTCACGCAGGCCGCCGCCCGCAGCATCGTGTCGAAGTACGACGCCCACGTGCTGACGTACGACGGCGCCGGTGCGGCCGGACCGCCGATCCAGGTCGCCGGGCAGGCCGTGGCCGGCACGATCGAGGTGGCGATTGACCTCAGCGTCACGCCCGTCGGCCCCGAGCACTCGCCGTACGACGAGATCTCGCTCGCCGGCTCGGCGAGCATGGGCACCGTCCACCTCCCGTTCCCGGGGATGAGCACGATCGACGACTTCTCGTTCGACGTGGACGCGCGGCTCGCCCTGCTGCCGAAGCCATGAGCGCGGAACGCCCCGACGCCCTCGGGGCCGCGGCGCGCATCCGGGCGCTCGCCGCGCTCGCCGACGACACGTTCGACCTGCTCGTCGTGGGCGCCGGCGCGACCGGCTGCGGCACCGCGCTCGACGCGGCCGCGCGCGGGCTGAAGGTCGCCCTCGTCGACGCGGGGGACATCGCGGGCGGGACGTCCAGTCGTTCCTCGAAGCTGGTCCACGGCGGGCTGCGCTACCTGCAGACCGGCGACGTCGTCCTCGTCCGGGAGGCGCTGGCCGAGCGCGAGCTGCTGCTGACCCGGCTCGCCCCGCGGCTCGTGCGGCCGCTGCCGTTCCTCGTCCCCCTGCGGCACGGCTGGGACCGGCTGTACATGGGCGCGGGGCTCACCGCGTACGACGGGCTGGCGCGCTCGGGGCTGTTGCCCGGGCACGCGCGGCTGTCGGCGGCCGAGGCGCTCGAGCAGTTCCCCGACCTGCGCGACGACACGCTCGTCGGGGCGCTGCGCTACTACGACGCCCAGATGGACGACGCGCACCTCGCGGTGGCGCTCGCGCGCACGGCCGCCGGGCTCGGCGTCGCGGTCGCGACGTACACCGCGGTCGTCTCGGCGGAGGCCGAACGCGACGCCGACGGCCTGCGCCGGGTCGCCGTGCGCGACGCGGTCGGCGGCGGCGAGATCACTGTCGCCGCGCGCGCCGTCGCCCTGTGCGTGGGCGCGTGGGCGCCGGAGGTGTCGGGCCTGTTCTGCGACGTCGGCTCCGCGGCGGCGGACGGCGAGGCGGTCGGGGTCGTGCGCTCCAAGGGCGTGCACCTGCGCCTGCCGCGCGCGGCGATCTCCGGCACGTCGGCGATCATCGCGCCGGCCGGGGCGAGCGTCCTGTTCGTCCTGCCGAACCCGACGCACTGGCTGATCGGCACGACCGACACCGAGTACGCGGGCCGGCCCGAGGACGTCGCGCCCGAGCCGGAGGACGTCGCGTACCTGCTCGAGCGGCTGGCGGAGGTCGTCACCTCGGACGTCAGCGTCGACGACGTGACGTACGCGTTCGCCGGGGTCCGGCCCCTCGCCCGCGACACCGGCGTCGGCGGCAGCACGGCGAAGGTCTCGCGGGAGCACCGCATCAGCGAGGTCGCCGACGGGGTCCTCGCGATCGTCGGCGGGAAGTGGACGACCTACCGGATCATGGCCCGCGACCTCGTGGACACCGTGGTCGAGGGCCTGGGGCGGCCCGCGGCGCCGTGCACGACCGACACGATCGCGCTCGTCGATGCCCGCGACGCGGAGATCGACGCGCTGCTGGCCGAGGATCCGGCACTGGGCGAGCCGCTCGTCGACGCGCCGGGGTTCCGCCGGGTCGACGTCGTGCAGGCGGTGCGCCACGACGGGGCGGTCACGCTCGACGACGTCGTCGAGCGCCGGCTGCGCCTACACCTCGAGCTCGACACCGTGACCGAGGCGGTCCTGGCCGACGTCACCCGTCTGCTCTAACCCGCGAGGCGCCTGGAATGGTCGTCAAAACGCCCAAAATGCCCGAAATAGCGACCATTCCAGGCGCCTCGGCGGAGGGTGCATCCCATTGTGGGATGCGCGAAGTTACGATCGGCGGCATGAGCACCCAGATCGCCATCCGGCTGCCCGACGAGCTGGTCGCCTTCCTCGATCGTGCCGTCGCCTCGGGGCGCGTGCCGAGTAGGGCAGCGCTGGTCACGTCCGCGGTGGAGCGCGAGATGCGCCGCCTCGCCGCCGTGCAGGACAGCGAGATCCTGCGATCCTCGGGCCTGGACAACGATCTCGGCGGCCTGGTGGGCTGGACGGCCGCGCACGCGCGGGCCGAGGACTGAGCGGGTGCGAGAGATCTGCCTGGTCCACCTCGACAAGACGCGCCCCGCGCTGGTGCTGACGCGGGAGGCTGCTCGCGGCGCCATGACGAAGGTCACGATCGCCCCGATCACCAGCACGGTGAAGGGACTGTCGAGTGAGGTGCCCGTCGGGCCGATGAACGGCCTCGACCACCACGGCGCGGTGTCGTTGGACACCGTCCTCACCGTCCCGGTCGCCGCGCTCGGACGGACGGTGGGGTACCTCACCGACGCCCAGGAGTCGTTGCTGGCGCGTGCCGTCGTGCTCGCCTACGACCTCGACCTTCCGCTGCTCGACTGAGCGGCTCGGCCCCGACCCGCGAGGCGCCCGGAATGGTCGTCAAAACGCCCAAAATGCCCGAAATAGCGACCATTCCAGGCGTCTCGGCGGGGGAGCATCCCGCTCGCCTCGGCGGGGGCGGTCTCTGCCTCGGCGGGGGTGCTCTCGCGCGCCTCGGGGGCTAGAGGACGGACTGCAGGAACGCGCGGGTGCGGTCATGCTGGGGGTTGTCCAGCAGCTGCGTCGGCGGGCCCTCTTCGACGACGACGCCGCCGTCCATGAACACGACGCGGTCGGCCGCCTCGCGGGAGAAGCCGATCTCGTGGGTCACGACGATCATCGTCATGCCGGACTGGGCGAGGTCGCGCATGACGTCGAGCACGTCGCCGACCAGCTCCGGGTCCAGCGCCGACGTCGGCTCGTCGAACAGCATCAGCGTCGGATCGAGCGCGAGCGCCCGCGCGATCGCGACGCGCTGCTGCTGGCCACCGGAGAGCTGGGCCGGGTACTGGTTCGCCTTGTCGGCCAGGCCCACCCGGTCCAGCAGGGCCATCCCGCGCTCGCGCGCCGTGTTCTTCGGCATCTTCGCGATGCCGATCGGCGCCTCGGTGATGTTCTCGAGCGCCGTCATGTGTGTGGAGAGGTTGAACCGCTGGAACACCATGCCGATGCTGCGTCGCTGCTCGGCGATCTCGCGCGGCTTGAGCTCGTAGACCTTGTCCCCGCGCTGCCGGTAGCCCATCAACTCGCCGTTGACGAGGATGCGCCCGCCGTCGATCGACTCCAGGTGATTGATGCAGCGCAGGAACGTCGTCTTGCCTGAACCGGACGGCCCGAGCAGGCACAGCACCTCGCCCCGGCTGACCGACAACGTGATCGACTTGAGCACCTCGTTGCTGCCGAACCACTTCCGGACGCCCCGCGCCTCGACGACGTACGGCTCACTCATCGACGGCCTCCCGCGCCGCGGCGCGCGCGATCTGGCGGTTCTGCCAGCGACCGCTCATCCGTCCGGTCCAGCCGCGGAACTGCTGCCACGGCGTCGGCGGCAGCTCGCGTGCCGTGCCGCGGCCGTAGTAGCGCTCCAGGTAGTACTGCGGGATCGACAGCGCGGTCGTCATCGCGAGGTACCAGATGCTCGCGACGATGAGCAGCTCGACCTGTCGCAGGTTCTGCGAGGAGGTCTGCGTCGCCGCGGTGTACAGCTCGGCCACGGCGACGACCGCGAGCAGCGACGTGCTCTTCAGCATCGAGATGGTCTCGTTGCCCCTCGGCGGGATGATGACCTTCATCGCCTGCGGCAGGACGATGCGCCGCATCGTGTAGCCCGGGCCCATGCCGAGGGAGTACGCGGCCTCGCGCTGCCCGTGGTCGATCGACAGCAGGCCGGCGCGGACGATCTCCGCCGCGTACGCGCCTTCGTTGAGGCTCAGCGCGATGACGCCGCCGACGAGCGCGGGGATCAGGTCGTTGGTGTCCGCCGAGAAGAACTGGATGTCGGTGAGCGGGACGCCGAGCGAGATCTGCTGGTACAGCAGGCCCAGGTAGCCCCAGAACACGATCTGGACGAGCAGGGGAGTGCCGCGGAAGAACCAGGTGTAGCCGAAGGCGACCGCGCGCAGCACCGGGTTGCTGGACATCCGCATGATCGCGAGCGTCACCGCCAGGATCGTGCCGACGACCATCGACACGGCGGTGATGACGATCGTCAGCCACACGCCCTTGAGGATGCGCGGGTCGAACAGGAACTCGGTGATCGACGGGTGGTCGACGTTGGGGTTCCGCCACAGCGAGGTGAACAGCAGGCCGAGAACGACGACGATGGCGGCAGCGGCGATCCACCGGCCGGGATGACGGAGGGGGATCGCCACGACATCGTCGTCGGACGCGACGGTGCGCGTCGTCGATGCCATGCCGATCCCCCTCTCGTCGCTGGTCGTGCGGAGCCTAGACCTCGATCAGGAGGTCGCGCCGTTCAGTTGAGCAGTCGGCACCGCGTACGCGCCGACCTCGTACTTGTCGAGGATCTGCTGGTACGTGCCGTTGTCGATCAGGGTCTGCAGGGCCGCCAGGAGCGCCAGCGCCAGGTCGTTGTCCTTCTTGAGGACGCCGATGCCCGTCAGGACCGGCGAGATGCCCTGCGGGTTCGCGGCGTCGTGGACGACCTCGAAGTACGAGCCGTCCCCGGCCGTCTGCGCCGAGTACGCCGCGACGGCGGCGTCGAGCAGGTCGGCCGACGCCTTGCCCGCGCGCACCGCGTTCTGCGCGTCGCCGTCGGTCGGCAGCTGCAGGATCGTGATCTCCTGGCCGGACGGGCAGTTCGCGGACGCCGCCTTGATCAGGTCGATCTGCGCGACCGCGGTCTCCTCGGCCACCGTCTTGCCGCACAGGTCGGCGAGACCGGTGATGCCCTCGGGGTTGCCCTTCGGCACGAGCAGCGCGAAGCCGCCGTCGAAGTAGTTGACGAAGTCGAGCACCTTCTCGCGCTCGAGGGTGTCGTTCATCCCCGACATGATCACGTCGTGCTTGCCGGACTGCAGCGACGGGATGATCGAGTCCCACGCCTGCTTGTTGAACGAGACCTTGACGCCGAGCACCTCGCCGAGCGCCTGCGACAGGTCGTAGTCGACGCCCGAGACCGTGCCGTCAGCCGCGAGCAGCTCCATCGGCGGGTAGGGGATGTCGCTGGCGACGTCGATCTCGCCCTTGTCCTTGTAGCGCTGGGGCAGCATCGCCGCCGCGTCGGCGGCCGTCGCGCCGGACGCTGCCGTAGAGGGCTCCGCCGAGGCCGACGCGGCCGCGCTCGCGGCGGCCGAGGTCGCCGGCGCGCTGCTGCTGGTGCTGCTGTCGGACGAGCTGCTGCTGCACGCCGCGAGCATCGCGGCGGTCGCGCCGAGCGCGACGAGGGACGCGAGCGTCCGTCGAGTTCGCATGTTCACTCCATATCGGGTCCGGCAGGCCGGGCCCCGGGTCGGTTCGGTCCGTCACGAACGTGGCGGCCACGCCGGATGGTAGGTCGCCGGGGTTACGCGCCGGTATCAAACCCCCGGACCGGGTCCTGGCAGCGATTCCAGCAATCCCAGCCGTTCCCGCGGCGATGACGTCCGCCCGGGCGCGCGACGTCAGGCGACGTCGGTCGCGTCCACGATGCGGTAGGCGTACCCCTGCTCGGCGAGGAACCGCTGGCGGTGCTGGGCGAAGTCGGCGTCGACGGTGTCGCGGGTGACGATCGAGTAGAAGTGGGCCGCCCGTCCGTCGCCCTTCGGCCGCAGCACGCGGCCCAGGCGCTGCGCCTCCTCCTGGCGCGAGCCGAAGGTGCCGCTGACCTGGATCGCGACGCCCGCCTCGGGCAGGTCGACCGAGAAGTTCGCGACCTTGCTGACGACCAGGACGCGCGTCTCGCCGGTGCGGAACGACTCGAACAGCCGCTCCCGCTCGCGGACCGAGGTCTCGCCGGTGATGACCGGGGCGTGCAGGTGCTCGCCGAGCTCGGCCAGCTGGTCGAGGTACTGACCGATGACCAGCACCTGGTCGTCGGCGTGGCGGGACACGATCTCCTCGGTGACGCGGATCTTCTCCGGCGCGCAGGCCGCCAGGCGGTACCGGTCCTCGGGCTCGGCCATCGCGTACGTCATGCGATCGGCCTCGGGCAGCGTGATCCGGACCTCGACGCAGTCGGCCGGCGCGATGTAGCCCTGGGCCTCGATGTCCTTCCACGGCGCGTCGTAGCGCTTCGGGCCGATCAGCGAGAACACGTCGGACTCGCGGCCGTCCTCGCGCACCAGCGTCGCGGTCAGCCCGAGCCGCCGACGGGACTGGATGTCCGCGGTGAACCGGAAGATCGGCGCGGGCAGCAGGTGCACCTCGTCGTAGATGATCAGCCCCCAGTCGCGGGAGTCGAACACCTCCAGGTGCGGGTAGATGCCCTTCCGCTTCGTGGTCATCACCTGGTAGGTCGCGATCGTGACCGGGCGGATCTCCTTGCGGGCGCCGGAGTACTCGCCGATCTCGTCGGGGGTCAGCGTCGTCCGGCGGAGAAGCTCGTCGCGCCACTGCCGGGCCGCGACGGTGTTCGTCACGAGGATCAGCGTCGTCGCCTGCGCCAGGGCCATCGCGAGGGCGCCGACGATCGTCTTGCCCGAGCCGCACGGCAGCACCACGACGCCCGAGCCGCCGTGCCAGAACCCCTCGGAGGCCTCGACCTGGTAGGGCCGCGGCTGCCAGGAGTCCGCGGCCAGGCCGATCGCGTGCCGCTCGCCGTCGACGTACCCCGCGACGTCCTCGGCCGGCCAGCCCAGCTTGACCAGCGCCTGCTTGAGGTGCCCGCGCTCGCTGGGGTGGACCAGGACGGTCGTGTCGTCGATGCGGGCGCCGAGCAGCGGGGCGACCTTGCGGCTGCGCAGCACCTCCTCCAGCACGGGCGCGTCGATCGCCTGGAGCACCAGGCCGTGCACGGGGTGGTTGGCGATCTGCAGCCGGCCGTAGCGCGCCATCGTCTCGGCGACGTCGACGAGCAGTGCGTGGGGGACGGGATAGCGGGAGTAGCGCAGGAGCGTGTCGATCACCTGCTCCGCGTCGTGCCCGGCCGCCCGGGCGTTCCACAGCCCGAGCGGGGTCAGCCGGTAGGTGTGGACGTGCTCGGGAGCGCGCTCCAGCTCGGCGAACGGGGCGATCGCCTTGCGGCACTCGGCGGCGCCGTCGTGGTCGACCTCCAGCAGCAGGGTCTTGTCGCTCTGCACGATCAGGGGTCCGCCGGCCACCGGAGGAGCCTACGTCGCAAGTAGGTTTGCCCGGTGATCGACGCCGGGGCAGACGCGCACGCCGCCGCGGCTCGGGCGCGCGTCGATGTGCGGGCGCCCGCCACCGTGACGACCCTGGAGGACGCGCGCGCGGTCTACGACGCGACGTGGACCGAGGCCGACGGCACGTCGCAGATCACGTCCAACCTGCTGCGCGCGGTCGTGCACGCGGGCGGTCTCGCGTCGGTCGCGTACCGCGACGAGGTGCCGGTCGGTGCCGCGCTCGCGTTCGTCGGACGGCACCAGGACAGTGCGGGCGCCTGGAACGTGCACCTCCACTCGCACATGGCCGCCGTGATCGACGGCTACCGCGACCAGCACATCGGTGCCGCGCTCAAGCTGCACCAGCGGGCCTGGGCGCTCGACCACGGCATCGACATGATCGTGTGGACGTTCGACCCGTTGGTGCGCCGGAACGTGCGGCTGAACCTGCTCAAGCTCGGGGCCGACGTCGACGGATTCGAGGTCGACTTCTACGGCTCGATGGACGACGGCATCAACACCGACGACCCCACCGACCGGCTGTTCGCGTGGTGGCGGCTGGACTCCGATCGCGTCGCCGCAGCCCTCGCGGGCGGCCTGCCCCCGGTCGACGTCGCGGCTCGCGTGGCGGCCGGCGACGAGATCCGGGTCGTCGAGCTGCCGGCCGACATCGTCGCGGTCCGTGCGGCCGACGTCGCCGAGGCGACCCGCTGGCGGACGTCGGTCCGGCAGGAGCTGCTGGACGGGTTCGCGGCAGGTCTGGCGGTCATCGGCATCGACGCGTCGGGCAACCTCGTCTTGGGAAGGAAGAACGCATGAGTATCGAGCTGCTGCGCCTGCACCGGCTGGAGCTGCCCCTGGTGCGGCCGTTCCGCACGAGCTTCGGCACCGAGTACACCAAGGACGTGATCCTCGTCGAGGCGGTGTCCTCGGACGGCCCGAGCGGGTGGGGCGAGTGCGTCTGCGACCCGCGGCCGGGCTACTCCTACGAGTACAACGACATCGCGATCGACGTGATCGAGACGTACCTCGTCCCGGCCGTGGCGCCGGTGGTCGACGCCGACCCCGAGGACGTGCGCGCGGCGATGCGGCCCGTCCGCGGCCACTACATGTCCAAGGGCGGCGTCGGTACCGCGCTGCTCGACGCCTGGCTGCGCCGGCGAGACCAGTCGCTCGCGTCGTACCTCGGCTCGGTCCGCGACGAG
>JAFIHP010000382.1 GCA_017849335.1 Actinomycetales bacterium
GCCGCCCCGCGCACCTCGCCGACGCCCACCAGTCGGGCGAGCTCTTGGGCCTCCCGCAGCGACCATCGTCCGACCGGGTGGCTCGTGGGACCGGTCCAGCTCTGCACGTAGGCGCCGACCCACCGGGCGAGGTCGCGAAGCGTCGAGTGCAGACCACCCATGGCGGAGTAGGCCCCGGGAGCCACAGTAGGCTCCGCGACCCGCATGCCGCCCCGGGCGATGCGGTAGCCGGTGGCGAGCCGCTCCGCCGGCACGTCCTGGGAGTCGAAGACGGTCGAGACCATGCCCAGTGGGGCACAGAGCTCGGTGAGCACGAACTCGTGGTAGCTGCGGCCGGAGACCTCCTCGATGACGCGGCCGAGGGCGGCGTAGCCGGTGTTCGAGTACTCGAACCGCGTCCGCGCCGGACGCACGAACGACAGGCCTGCGGCCAGGAGCTGGTCGAACGCCTCAGCCGAGAGCGACTCCTGCCGGTCGCCCCACGGGTCGTCGGTCGGCAGGCCACCGCCCATCGTGAGCAGGTCGCGGATCGTGACGGTCGGGCCGTCGAGCGACCCGGCCGCCTCGAAGGCCGGGAGGTGCGACGCCACCGGGTCGTCGAGCCGGAGCTGACCGGCGTCGCGCAGCAGGAGGACCGCGGCGGCCGTGAACGACTTCGTCATCGACGCGATCCGGAAGACGGTGTCCGCGTCGGGGACGCCCCCTCCCGGCACCGCGTCGCCGCGGCCGGCGGCGTGCACCAGCTCGCCGCGGTGGACGAGGCCGTACGCCACGCCCGGGATGCTCGCGAGCTCCGGGGTGCTCGTGAAGACGTCGTCAGCAATGCGCGAGGCGGCGAGGGAGTCCATGCCCGGCATCATGCCGGGCCGACCACGACCGCCCTCAGGAGCTCTCGGCGGACGGCTCCGTGCCGTCGCCCGACGTCGTCGAGACCGCATCCAAGGGTGCGGCGGAGGCGCCGTCAGTCGGTGTGGGCGACGTCGAGGCGTCCGCCTCGTCGAGGTTGACCTTGACCTTCAGCGGAGTGAAGGTCCGGATGCGGATGGGCTCAGGCAGCGGGGTCACCCCGTAGGTCTCGAGCGCACCCTGGCCCGCGAGGCGCTCCACGTACTGGGCGAATGCCAGGGGCTTGGGGTCGGCCGGGTCGTCGCAGACCAGCAGGTGGGCGTAGCCGAGAACGGGCCACCCGACCAGCGGCTGTCCGTCGGCGAGGACGATCTTCGAGGACGCGACATCGAAGTTGCCCTCGACCGGGATGCCTCCCGTGGCGGGGCTGGCAAAGATGTCGCCGCTCTCGCTGGTGGTCACGGTCGTCGCCCCGGAGCCCACCTTGTACAGCTGCACGTCGTCGGCCGTGACGACGAGCTCCGAGCCGTCCTCGAGCGTCACCGGTAGGTTCGCGGTGGCAAGCACGTTGTTCAGTGCCTGGAACACCGGAAGGACCGCGACCGAGCTCTCGGTGGCGGCCATCTCGGCGAGCATCTCGCTCTCGGTGGCGAAGGTCTGGCTGGCATCGAGCGTGCCGACCGTCCCCTTGGTCCACGCCTGCGGATCCTCCTTCGACAACCAGGTCGTCATCGCCTCGACGGATCCCTGCGCGGAGTCGACGCTCATCAAGGTGAGCGGAGGCAGGCCGGTGAAGTCGAAGTCGGAGTTCGCCGCCGTGATGAGCGGATCCTCCCAGGAGGTAATCGTGCCGTCGAGGATCCCGGCGACGATCTCGGGAGTCATCACGACGCCCTCCAGGCCGGCGACGTTGTACGCGATGGTCACCGGATACGCGAAGGCCGGCACAACGATGGGTGTCCCCGTCGGGCAGCTCTGCTCGGCGAAGGCCGTGATGTCCGCTGCTGTCGGTGTCCGGTCGACGAGGGCGACCGGAGCCGCCTGGTCCGATCCGGTGACCTCGACGATCGTCTGGTCGGGGCACACGCCCAGCAGGCCCAGCCCGACCGCGTCCATCGAGCCGGCGAGCCCCTCCGGGACAGAGACCGACGTCTCGCCGGAGTAGCACTGGATCTGTGATTCTGCCTGGGCCGCGAGTACATCTGGCGGCAGCGGTGGCGTGCAGGCCGCGAGCGCCAGGACGGCCGCACCAGCCGACACGGTGAGGACGATGCCTCGGGTCTTCCAGGAGCGCCGAGACATCGTCCTCACCTTCGTGTCAGTGTTCTGGCCGAACGGCCGTCCGGGGTACTACTTGATGTTCTGGACGAGCTGGCGAGCCTTGGCCAGCACCTTGCCGCCAACCGGCACGTAGCCGAGCGACGCAGCTCGAGACGGGCCGCACTTGGCCAGCGTGTAGTCCCAGAACTGCCGGACACCGAGTCCGTTCGGGCCCTTACCGTCCGTGCGTGCGAGGCCGTAGCTGAAGATCGAGATCGGGTAGGCACCCGACACCGGCAGCTTGTAGTTCAGGGTCACCAGGCCGTTGGAACCGACGTTGGTCTGGTTCGCCAGGTTCTTCGCCGCGGACGCCGACGACGGTGCGATGAACTCACCCTTCGCGTTCTGGATCCGCGCCGAGGGGTACCCCTTGGCATCTCCCAGGTCGACGTAGCCGATGGTGCCTTCCTTGGCCAGTACGTTCGCCATCACACCGGAGTTGCCCTTGCCCGCGACCGAGTTGGCCGGCGGCTTGCCACCGGGGAATGCAGTACCCATGTCGTCCTGCACCTTCGGGAAGATCGACGGCGCCCACGCGTTCAGGTACTGGAGGAAGTTGTTCGTGGTGCCGGAAGCGTCCGACCGGTACGAGATCGTGATCGGCGTCGCCGGCAGCGCCGACGCGATGCGCGGGTTGTCCTTCTTGATCTCGGCGTTGTTCCA
>JAFIHP010000383.1 GCA_017849335.1 Actinomycetales bacterium
ACCCGGAGATCCATCGGCGTACGACGGCGGAGGAGATCTGGGCGGACACCGACGGCGCGGTCGACATCGTGGTGGCCGGGGTCGGGACCGGGGGGACGATCACCGGGGTGGGTCAGGTCCTCAAGGAGCGCAAGCCGGGCGTGCAGATCATCGCGGTGGAGCCGTCGGCGTCGCCGGTCCTGCAGGGCGGGCCTAAGGGGCCGCACCCGATCCAGGGGATCGGCGCCGGGTTCGTGCCGGCGATCTTGGACACCGAGGTCTACGACGAGGTGATCGGGGTGTCCGCGGACGACGCCCTGGCGACCGCGCGGCGGGCGGCGACCGAGGAGGGTCTGCTGGTCGGGATCTCCTCCGGTGCGGCCCTGTGGGCCGCGCGGGAGGTCGCTAGCCGCCCGGAGAACGCCGGCAAGCTCATCGTCGTCATCATCCCCTCCTTCGGCGAGCGCTACCTGTCCACCGCCCTCTTCGCCGACCTGCGCGACTGACATGGGCGGAGTGCTGCGTCGGCTCCGCCGGCGTGGCCAGGCCGCGCTGACCACGGCCCGGGCCGACCTGGCGTCCGTGGTCGAGCGCGACCCGGCCGCGCGCAACGCGGTCGAGGTCGCCCTGCTGTACCCCGGCGTGCACGCCGTGTGGGCGCACCGCGTGAGCCATGCGCTGTGGCGCCGGGGGGCGAAGCTGCCGGCACGGACCGTGTCGCAAGCGGCACGATTCGCGACCGGCATCGAGATCCACCCGGGTGCCACCCTGGGACCGCGGCTGTTCATCGACCACGGGATGGGCGTGGTCATCGGCGAGACTGCTCAGGTCGGTGCCGACGTCACGATCTACCACGGCGTCACGCTGGGCGGGACGAGCCTGGACCACGGCAAGCGGCATCCGACGATCGGCGACCGGGTCACCGTCGGCGCGGGGGCCAAGGTGCTGGGCAACCTCACCGTCGGCGCGGACTCCCGGATCGGGGCGAACGCGGTGCTCGTCCGGTCCGTCGACGACCACTCGGTCGTCGTCGGCGTGCCGGGCCAGGTCATCGCGCACGCCACCGCCCCGGTGCCGGACACCCGGCCGAAGCAGGACAGCCCCACCGCGCCGGACCCCATGGGCCTGGCGGTGAGCACGTTGATGCTCCGCGTGCAGCAGCTGGAGGCCCTGGTCTCCGGCGGCGAGCGCCGCGCATCGGGCCCGACCCGGCGCGAGACCGGCGAGTGGGAGCTCGAGCTCGACGCGGCGGACTTCTCGATCTGAGCTAGAACCGTCCCAGCAGCGGACCGACGACGACCTTGACGATCATCGCGGCCGGGTAGACGAGGGCGTAGCCGAGATTGACGCGCGGATCGTCGTGCGTGGACTCGTTCGCGTAGGCGAGCACGGCCGGCTGGGTCTGCGAGCCGGCCAGGATCCCGCCCAGGCGCGGACCGTAGACGCCGGCGAGCAGGCGGCTGCCCAGTACCAGGACCGCCGCCGTCACGGACGTGACGACCACGCCCACGAGCAGCAGCTGGATTCCGGTGGGGCCGCGGAGGGCGTCCGCCAGGGCCGAGCCCGCATTCGAACCGGCGTAGGCGAGGAACAGGCTCATGCCGAGCGCGGACAACGTGGTCGCGACCCCGTGCGGCATCGACCACAGGACCGGACCTGTCCGACCGATGCGCCCGACGAGCAGCCCGACGAGCAGCGGACCGCCGGCCAGTCCCAGGCTGAAGTAGCCACCGCCGGGCAGTGGGAACTCCAGCAGGCCGAGCAGCACGCCGAGCGTCATGCCCAGCGACATGCTCGTCAGGGAGTACGCGTTGGCACCCTTCTCGGAGTCGCCGAGGAAGGCCGTGATGTCGCGCATCCGCTCCCGCGGGGCGACGATGCGGACCCGGTCGCCGATCTGCAGGACCAGGTCGTCGGTGGCGAGCAGGTCGACGTCACCGCGGCGGACGCGCGTCGCGACGGCGCCGAACCGGCGTCGAAGATGCAAGGAGTCCAGCGTCTGTCCCGCGACGTCGCGGTTGGACACGGCCACCCGGCGGTAGTCGACGCTGGACCGGTCCAGGGTCAAGGCGACCGTCGAGGGATGGCCGACGGCCTCGGCGAACTGGGCCACGGTCTCGGGGTTGCCGATCACCGCGACGATGTCGCCCGGCTGCGGCACGGCGTCGTCGGTCGCGACGTCGACGACGCCCGGATGGCCGGGGGAGTCCCCGCGCATGATGCGGGAGAAGACCAGGTGGTGGCCGTACCTCTCCGACAACGTGCCGATGTCGGGCAGGCCAGCCGCCTCGATCCGGACCGTCAGGCTCTCCAGCGGCGGGGGAGGCTCGTCGACCACGACCGGCGCGAGCGCCTTCTTCGGCGCGTCGAGGCGGATGCCGATGGCGGTCGCGAGCAGCATCCCGAGCACGCCGAACAGGTACGTGACCGAGTAGCCGACGGTGGGCAGGTCGGACTGCCAGGCCTCGGTGGCGGCGGCGAGTGCCGGGGTGTTCGTGAGCGAGCCGGCGTAGATGCCGGACAGGATCGGCCCGTCCAGGCCCATCGCCCCCGCGACGAGGACCGTCACCAGGCCGGCCAGGACGAGCCCGCCGACGACCAGGCCGAGGGCTCGGCCGCCGGTGCGCAGCGCGGCGAAGAACGACGGGCCGGCGCCGACGCCGATCACGTAGGCGAACATCGCCAGGCCGAAGGTGCCGATGATCGCCGGGAGCTTCAGTCGCTCGTCGTACGCGGAGAACGCCAGCGCGGTGAACAGCACGGCGGCCGGTCCCAGGGCGAAGCTGCCGATCCGGATCGCGCCGACCGCCCCGCCGATCGCCAGCACGACGACCAGGAGCAGCAGGGGCTGCTCCGCGGCGATGTCGGCGTACCCGGAGAGGATCTGGCTGACGTCCACGGCGCAATCCTCCCGCGTCCGGCATGCAAACGCTTGCCGAATGCTGTGGCGCGAGTCACGCGCGTTCCGGGCCGTTCCCGGAATAGATGAATACTCAACTACCTTGAGAGGGGCAGGACCCGCCGACCAAGGAGCCACCCGTGACCGCACCGATCGATCTCGACACCGCCATCGACGCCGCGACCGTCGACAGCCTGTTCCGTGACGGGCGCACCGCGTACGCCTTCACCGACGAGCCGGTGAGCGACGGCGACATCGAGCGGATCGCGAACCTGATGGCGCACCCGCCCACGGCCATGAACACGCAGCCGTTGCGCGTGATCCTGGTGCGGACCGACGCCGCGAAGACGCGCCTGCTGCCCCTGCTCAACGAGGGCAACCGGGCGAAGTCGGACTCCGCTCCGGTCGTCGCGATCCTGGCGGCCGACCTGGACTTCCACGACGAGCTGCCGCGCCTGGTCCCGCACGTCCCGGACGCCCGGGATCGCTTCGCCGACGAGGCCGCCCGCGAGCAGGCCGCCCGGTTCAACGCCACGCTGCAGGCGGGCTACTTCATCCTCGCGGTGCGCGCTGCCGGCCTGGACGCCGGACCGATGGGCGGGCTCGACCGCGCGGGCGTCGACCGCGAGTTCTTCCCGGACGGCCGGCACCGTTCGCTCATGGTCGTGAACATCGGGCACGTCGCCGACGAGGGCACGTACCCGCGCAGCCCGCGTCTGGCCGCGGACGAGGTGTTCTCGCAACTCTGAGGCGTTCGGCGGTCGTCGCGGGGACGTACGGCCCTACGACGACCCACGTACGCGGGCCTACGGTCGTGGCAGACAACCGGAGGTGCATGTGCCGCAGTCACGATGCGTGGACGGCAACGAGGCGGCGGCGCTGGTAGCCCATCGGCTCAGCGACGTCTGCGCGATCTACCCGATCACCCCTGCCTCGCCGATGGGCGAGCTGGCGGACGCCTGGAGCGCCGCCGGCCGCCCGAACCTGTGGGGCTCGGTGCCCCGCGTGATCGAGATGCAGTCCGAGGCGGGCGCCGCCGGCGCGCTGCATGGCGCACTGACCGCGGGCTCGCTCGCCACGACGTTCACGGCGTCGCAGGGGCTGCTGCTCATGCTGCCGAACCTGTACAAGATCGCCGGCGAGCTGACCCCCGCGGTCGTGCACGTGGCCGCCCGGGCATTGGCCACGCACGCGCTGTCGATCTTCGGCGACCACTCCGACGTGATGGCGGCGCGCGGGACCGGCTGGGCGATGCTGTGCGCCTCCAGCGTCCAGGAGTGCCACGACTTCGCGCTCCTGTCGCATGCCACGACGTTGCGCACACGGGTGCCGTTCCTGCACTTCTTCGACGGGTTCCGGACCTCGCACGAGGTGGCCCGCATCGACCTGCTCGACGACGACGACCTGCGGGCGCTCGTCCGCGACGACGACGTCCTGGCGCACCGGGCCCGTGGTCTGACCGCCGAACGGCCCGTGCTTCGCGGGACCGCCCAGAACCCGGACGTGTTCTTCCAGGCACGCGAGGCCGCGAACCCGTTCTACGACGCCGTCCCGGACGCGGTCCAGGCGGCGATGGACCAGCTCGCCGAACGGACCGGCCGTGCCTACCGGCTCGTCGAGTACCACGGCGCGCAGGACGCCGAGCGCGTCGTCGTGGTCATGGGATCCGCAGCGGGAGCCCTGACGGAGGCCGTCGACGCACTGGTCGCGGCGGGCGAGCGCGTCGGGGTCGTCACCGTTCGGCTGTACCGGCCGTTCCCCACCGCAGCCCTCCTGGCGGCCCTGCCCGGAACCGTGCGCCGGATCGCCGTGCTCGATCGGGTCAAGGAGCCCGGCGCCCCCGCGGAGCCGCTGCACCTGGACGTCGCACTCGCCGTCCTCGGGGCCGGCCTGCCGGTCACCGTGACCGGCGGACGCTACGGACTGGGGTCGAAGGAGTTCACGCCGCGCGACGCCGCCGCTGTGTTGTCCGAGCTCGGGGGCGACGAGCCGCGACCACGGTTCACGGTGGGCATCGTCGACGACGTCACGGGCCTGTCGCTGGACCGCGACCCGGCGTTCACCGTCCCCGCGACGGGCACGCAGGCGGTCTTCTTCGGCCTCGGCAGCGATGGAACGGTCGGGGCGACCAAGTCGAGCGTCAAGATCATCGGGGAGAGCACCGACCTGCACGCCCAGGGCTACTTCGTCTACGACTCGAAGAAGTCCGGGTCGGTCACCGTCTCGCACCTGCGCTTCGGCCCCGACCCCATCCGGTCGAGCTACCTCATCGAGGCGGCGGACTTCGTCGCCTGCCACCAGTTCTCGCTGCTGGAGCGGATGCCCGTCCTGGACGTCGCCCGGCCTGGCGCGACCGTGCTGCTGAACGCCCCGTTCCCGGCCGACCAGGTGTGGGGCCGGCTCCCGCGGGAGGTGCAGCAGCAGGCTGTCGACAAGGACCTGCGGATCTACGCCGTCGACGCCCGGGCGGTGGCCCGAGATGTCGGCCTCGGCAACCGGATCAACACGGTCATGCAGCCGTGCTTCTTCGCGCTGTGCGGCGTACTGCCGGCCGACGAGGCGATCACGCTGGTGAAGGCGTCGGTCGCCAAGACGTACGGCCGCCGGGGTCGTAGCGTCGTGGAACGGAACCACGCCGCCATCGACCGCGCGCTCGACGCGATGCACGAGGTGCCGCTGGGACCGGTCACGTCCGGCACGACGATGCGACACGACCTCCCCGCGGCCGCTCCCGCCTTCGTCCGGGACGTCACGGCGGTCATGCTCGAGGGACGCGGAGACCTCCTACCGGTCAGCGCCCTGCCGGTCGACGGCAGCTTCCCGACGGCGACCGCACGCTGGGAGAAGCGCCAGCTCGCCGACGAGATCCCGATCTGGGACCCGAGCCTGTGCATCGACTGCGGCAAGTGCGCCATCGTGTGCCCGCATGCCGCGATCCGGATGAAGGCGTACTCCGCCGACGATCTCGCGGCGCTCGGCGCGGCCGGTGAGGCGCTCCCGCACAAGGCCGTCGTCGGCCGCGACCTGCCGGTCGGCTCCCTGCTGACCGTGCAGGTGGCACCGGACGACTGCACCGGCTGCGGCGTCTGCGTGGACGTCTGTCCCGCGCGCAGCAAGACGGTCGCCAAGCACAAGGTGATCGACCTCCTCCCGGCGGCGGAGCATCGCGACGAGGAACGGCCGCACTACGAGGCGTTCCTCGCCCTGCCGGAGATCGACCGCTCGCTCGTCCGGCACGACACCGTGAAGGGCTCGCAGCTGCTGCAGCCCCTGTTCGAGTTCTCCGGCGCGTGCTCGGGCTGCGGCGAGACTCCGTACCTCAAGCTCCTGACCCAGCTGTTCGGGGACCGCATGGTGGTCGCGAACGCCACGGGCTGTTCCTCGATCTACGGCGGCAACCTCCCCACGACACCGTGGTCGGTGGATGCGGCGGGTCGCGGCCCGGCGTGGAGCAACTCGCTGTTCGAGGACAACGCGGAGTTCGGGCTCGGCATGCGGCTGGCCCTCGACTCCCGTCGGGCCGAGGCGCGATCGCTGCTGTCCGACCTTGCTCCTGCCATCGGCGGCGAGCTCGTCGCGGCGCTGCTGGACGAGCCGGACCTGCAGGACGAGGCGGCGATGACCCGCCAGCGCGAGCTCGTCGGACGGCTGCGTGCGGTGCTGCCTCGGGTCCAGACGCCCGACGGCGAGCGCCTGACCAGCCTCGCCGACGCGCTCATCCCGTCGAGCACGTGGATCGTGGGGGGCGACGGCTGGGCGTACGACATCGGCTTCGGCGGACTGGACCACGTCCTGTCGAGCGGCGCCAACGTCAACATCCTCGTCCTCGACACCGAGGTGTACTCGAACACCGGCGGCCAGGCGTCGAAGTCGACGCCGCGCGGGGCGACCGCCAAGTTCGCCAGCAACGGCAAGGGAACCCGGAAGAAGGACCTCGGGCTCCTGGCGCAGGCGTACGGCGACGTGTACGTGGCGCAGATCGCACTGGGCGCCAACGAGACCCAGGCCGTGCGGTCGCTCCTCGAGGCGGCGGCGCACGACGGCCCGAGCCTGGTCATCGCGTACTCCACCTGCATCGCGCACGGGATCGAGATGTCGACGTCGATGTCGCACCAGAAGCAGGCCGTGGCCTCGGGGTACTGGCCGCTGTACCGCTACCACCCGAGCCCGGAGTCCGGTGCGCACCCGTTCAGCCTGGACTCCAAGGCGCCGACCATCCCGCTCGCGGAGTTCATGGAGTCCGAGACCCGGTTCGCCGTCCTCGCGCGAACTGATCCGGCGCGCGCGTCCGAGCTGGACCTGCTGGCGCAGGCCGACGTCGACGAGCGTTGGCACTACTACGAGCAGCTCGGTGGCGTGGAACGGTCGGTACCGACCCAGGACGCCGCCGGCGACCACGTCGAGGGAACGGAGGAGCCATGACCGACCGGCTGCGTTCGCGCTACCTGGGACTGGATCTCGCCTCACCGCTGGTGGCGTCGCCCTCGCCGCTGACCGGCTCGCTCGACTCGCTGCTGCGGCTCGAGGACGCCGGCGTCGGTGCAGTCGTCCTCCCGAGCCTGTTCGAGGAGGAGGTCGAAGGCGAGCCGCTGCTCCTGCTCGAACGGATGGAGGCCGGAGCCGGCGTCGTCGGGGAGGCGGCGGAGTACTTCCCCGACGTCGACCTGGACCACCTCGGCCTGGACCGTCATCTCGTGCTCGTGCAGGAGGCGGCGTCACGGTTGTCGGTCCCGGTCGTCGCCAGCCTGAACGGGACGTCGCCCGGCGGCTGGGTCCGGTACGCCCGGGAGCTCGTGGACGCCGGCGCGCGGGCACTGGAGCTGAACATGTACGACGTCGCGGCAGACCCGGCTCGGTCGTCGGCCGACGTCGAGGGCGCCTACCTCACCCTGGTCGCGGAGGTGTGCCGGTCCGTCGACGTGCCCGTGGCCGTGAAGCTGTCGCCGTACGTGACCTCGCTCGCGCACTTCGCCCGCGAGGTCGTCGGGGCAGGAGCCGCCGGACTCGTGCTGTTCAACCGGTTCTACCAGCCCGACCTGGACCTGGTCACCCTCGACGTGACGGCGCGCCTGGAGCTGTCCCGGCGCGGAGAGCTGCGGCTGCCGCTGCGCTGGATCGCGATCCTGCGTCCGCAGCTCACGTCGACGTCGTTGGCACTGACCTCGGGCGTCGCGTCCGGCGCGGACGTGGCGAAGGGCCTGCTGGCCGGGGCCGACGTCGTCATGAGCACCTCCGAGCTGTTGCGATCCGGTCCCGGACGGGCCCGCGGACTGCTCGACGAGCTCCTCGCGTGGATGGACGAGGGGGAGTACGCCGACGTCGACGAGCTGCGCGGAAGCGTCGCCCAGCACGCGGCGTCGGACCCCACGGCCTACGAGCGCGCGCAGTACCAGCGGGTGCTCGCCTCGTGGCACGGCTGACCGGGGGCCCTGACAGAATCCCCGCATGCCGATTCCCGACCAGTACGTGCCCACGCCCGAGCGCTACGACGGGCGGATGCCCTACCGCCGCTGCGGACGCAGCGGACTGCTCCTGCCCGCGGTCACGCTGGGCTTCTGGCACAACTTCGGGGACGACCGGCCGATCGAGGGTCAGCGGGCACTCATGCGGCGGGCGTTCGACCTCGGCATCACGCACTTCGATCTCGCCAACAACTACGGCCCGCCGTACGGATCGGCGGAGACGAACGCCGGCCGCATCCTGCGGGAGGACTTCGGCGGTCTGCGCGACGAGCTCGTCATCTCGACGAAGGCCGGCTGGGACATGTGGCCGGGGCCGTACGGCGACCTCGGGTCGCGCAAGTACCTGCTGTCGAGCCTGGATGCGAGCCTGACGCGCCTGGGGCTCGACTACGTCGACATCTTCTACCACCACCGGCCGGACCCCGAGACCCCGCCCGCGGAGTCGCTGGGCGCGCGCGCGACGGCCGTCCCGCAGGGCCCGGCGCTCTACGCGGGC
>JAFIHP010000384.1 GCA_017849335.1 Actinomycetales bacterium
GTCGCGCTGGAGGTCGGCCGTGCCCGAGGCCATGCCGGCCCGCTCGACCGGGACGGCTCCGGTCAGGGAGTGCGATGCGGGCGTGCCCGCAAGGCCCACCCCGGCGCCCACGAAGGCATAGCCCAGGCCCACCTGCCAGTAGGGACTGTCCTCCGTCCAGAGCAGAAGCATCGTGAGGAACCCGAGGAGTACGGCGCCGTATCCCAGCAGCAGGGTGAAGCGGGCCCCGCGCGCCTCGACGAGCTTCGCGGACCGCGGCGCGAGGATCACCATGAACACCGCTGCGGGCAGGATCGCGAACCCGGCGGAGACCGTGGAGTAGCCGAGCACGTTCTGCAGGAACTGCTGCCCGATGAACATGGCGCCCATGAGCGAGCCAAACACGATGATGCCCGCGCACGCGGCGACCCAGAAGATCGGCCGCGCAGCGACCTTCAGGTCGTAGAGCGGGTTGGTCGCGTGCCGCTGCCGGATGATGAACCCCACGAGAGCGGCCAGGCCGATGACGGACAGCCCGAGGACCAGCGTGCCGGCTCCGGGAACGGTCGCGAAGTTGATCGCCAGGATCACGCCGCCGACGAGCAGGGCCGACAGGACGCCGCCGAGGTTGTCGACCGGCTCGGTCGCCTCGTTCACGTGCGCCGGGATGAGCCGCATCGTCAGGGGTACAGCGAGGATGATCAGCGGCAGCGTGACCAGGAACACCGACCCCCACCAGAAGTGGGCGAGCAGGACGCCGGCGATGAGCGGGCCGAGTGCCGAGACCGCTCCGCCCGTCGCGGACCACAGTGCGATCGACTTGGTGCGCGCCGGCCCGGACCACAGGGCGGTGATGAGCGACAGGGTCGTCGGGTACGCCATGCCGGCGGCCAGGCCGCCGACGATGCGGGCGGCGATCAGCGTCTGGATGTTCGGCGCCCACGCCGCGACCAGGCACGCGGGCAAGGAGAGCAGCACTCCGATGAGCAGCATCCGCTTGCGCCCGTAGCGGTCACCCACCGCGCCGAGCCACAGGACCGAGGCGGCAAGCCCCAGCGAGTAGCCGACCGCCACGAGGTTGAGCTGGGTCTGGGAGGCGTCGAACGCCAGGCCGATGTCGGGAAGAGCGACGTTGGCGACCGCCAGCGGCAGGTTCGCCACCGCCGCGACCAGGATCAACGTGCCGAGGACGGCACCGGCCCGCTTCGGGGCGACGGACGCGATCGTCGGGGTGCTCATGGGTCTCCTCCACGTGGGCGGGTCGTCAGTCAAGCAGGGCCGGCGGTCCGCCCCACCATCCGATCCGGGCGAAGCCGCACAGGGATCAGCGTGGGGAGCCCGCCTCGATCCAGGACGCCCGGACGGTGGCCGGGATCCGGCCCCGCTCGGGCACCGCGACACCGGTCGAGCGCGCCCACGCCCGGATGGTGGCGCTGTCGGAGCCCGAGTCGCTCCGCGACGCGCGCCGAGCGGGTCCGCTCGAATCCGCCGGCGGGCTCGACGGCGCGCCTGACCTCGGCGCCCGCACGGGTCGCGCCGCCTTCAGGTACGGCTTGAGCAGCCGCCGCAGGTCGGCGAACGAGGTGTCCGTGAGGTCGATCTCGTACTCGACTCCCTCGAACGTCAGCACCCGCGTGCGCGCGCCGGCGTCGCCGGTCAGGTCGTCGATGATGAGCGTCTTCTTCGCCACGGAGGGCATTGTGCTGCATCCGGGACGGGACGGGCTGCCTTCACGCCCGACAGGGCCGCCCGAGGTACATCGTGCGCAGTCCGTCGAGGTCGCCCGCGCCCAGCGCATGGGCGGTGATCACCGGGTTCATGACCTGGCCCGGGTCATCCACGTGGTCGAACCCGAGAGCGTGCATCGTCTCGTGCACGACCAGCCATCCGCGACCGCCGGCGTAGCGTCCGTCCGGTTGCGTCACCACGTCGAAACCGGCCCAGCTGTCCGCCGGCCACCAGTTCGACGTGGAGAACGTGACGTACGCGCTCGTCCGGTCGCGCCCCCCGACGCCTCCGACGTCGCCGCCGTACTCCGGGGAGAGGTCCGCCCAGCGGTACACGAGCTGAGCCGTCGCAGGGTCCGCCGTCTGGGTGAACGTCAACCCCGTCAGCGGGGCGAGCAGCGCGAGTCCGGCCGCGACGTCCGACACCATGCCGGCCGACGCGGCCGGCTGCCCCGTCGCGTCGTAGTACCAGCGGACGGTCGAGCACGGCGCGAACGTCGCGCCGTCGGCATAGGGCTTCCACCCGGCCGGCTGGATCCACCCGGCCGGCGGTACCCAGCCGTTCGGCCCGAAGGCGACGTCGGCCTTCTGCCGGCCGATGACCGTGCGACCGAACTTCAGCACGACGTCGTACCGGCCGCCGGCCGCGTACGAGTGGGTCAGCCGCATCGAGCACTTCGCGGGCGAGCGTCGCACCGTCGCCGGCGTGCACGAGGACGTCCGCCGCGTCGTCGTGCCGTCCCCCCAGACGATGACCACCGGATGGGTGTTGCTGACCCGGCTGAGCCGGATCGTGTACTGGTAGTTGGTGTCGGTCGACGCCGCCCGCGCAGCAGAGGGGAACGCGATCGTTCCCGCAGCAGCGGCGGCGACGGCCAGCAGCCCCGCCAGGACGCGTCGCATCGACATGACCGGAACGTTAGCCCGGCCGCCGACTCGCGCGGTCACCGGTCAGGCACCCGTCATCTCGTCGCGCAGTGCCCGGGCCGCCGGGTTCTCCGACGACAACGGGATCAGGTTCGGCGGGCCCAGTGCGGTCCAGGCGTACCAGTAGACGCGCTCGTACCCGGCGGTCCACACCGACTGCGTCAGCTGCCGCACGGCTCGACGCTGCCCGGCTCCGGACAGCCCCGACCCGTCGCTCACGTTCACCTCCGTCACCCAAGCGGGTCGACGCTCGGGATCAACCGCCCCGAGCAGCTCGCGCGTTCGGGCGAGCAGGCCGGGCATCGACGCCATGGTGCGTCGTGTCGGGTACGCATGGATCGACAGGACGTCGACGTACGGTGCCACCGCGGCCGTCGCTGCCCACACCGAGGTGGCCGCGACGTACGCGGCCCACTGTCCAGGCGTCCCGTTCCAGAACGTACGGAGGTTCGGCTCGTTCCCGATCTCGTACGCGTCGATGCGACCGCGGTAGCGCGAGGCGACCGTCGACACGTAGTCGTACCACGCTCGCAGGTCGCGTGGCGGTGACGCCGACCCCGGGCCAATCCACGGAGCGTCGTCCGGCTGTCCCACAGACGCAGCGCCGGGAGCCGGAACGGCGGCCACTCCCCCGGATCGCGTCCGCCGGAGGCGCGGGTCAGCCCCACCGCCCAGGGAACGGCCAGACCGACGAC
>JAFIHP010000385.1 GCA_017849335.1 Actinomycetales bacterium
AGGTGTCCAACCTGCGGGCGCTCCTTCGTGCGACGCGGGGGGATGCCCTCGTGCTGGTCGCGACCGCAGTGGCGACGGTGCTCTTCGACCTGGTGACGGCGGTCATCCTCGGCATGGCGATCGCCGGACTGTACGCGCTGCGCCAGATGTCGCGGGCGGCTCACGTGGACGAGATCCCGCTGGACTCCCGGGACCACGGCGCCGCGGAGCAGGAGCTGCTCGACCGTCACGTGGTCGCCTACCGGCTCGACGGGCCGCTGTTCTTCGGTGCCGCCCATCGGTTCCTGCTCGAGGTCGCGGAGGTGAGCGACGTGCGCGTCGTCATCCTGCGGCTGTCCCGTGTCCAGACGCTCGACGCCACCGGAGCGAACGTGCTCGGCGACACGATCAAGACGCTGGAGGGACGGGGGATCACCGTGCTCTTGTCGGGTATACGCGACGAGCACGACACGGTGTTCTCCGCGCTCGGGATCTATGACCAGCTCGCGCACGAACGACACGTGTTCGCCACGACCCCGGAGGCGATCGCGCACGCCATGCGCCACGTCGCCGACCGCGAGCACCTCTGAGATGACCGCGCGTCGGCCGTGGCCGCACCGTCCGAGAGTGATGGGATAGCCGCGTGCAGGCGGTCGCTCTGGGGCTCCTGGCGGCCGTGCTGTGGGCCGTCAGCTCGCTCGCGTCGTCTCGCGGGGTGCGGATGGTTCCCCCGACGAGCTTCGTGGCCTGGGCGATGCTCGTGGGCCTGGTCGTCTCGTTGCCGTTCACCGTCGCCACGGGCGTTCCGCCCGCCCTCGGCCCCGCGCAGCTGGCGCAGTTCGCCCTGGCGGGCACGTGCAGCGTCGCCGGACTCGTCCTGGGCTGGGGAGCGCTGCGCTACGGGAAGATCGGCATCGTCACCCCGATCGTGTCGGCGGAGGGGGCGATCGCTGCGGTCATCGCGGCGTTGATGGGGGAGTCCATCGCGCCCGCGGCAGCGGTGCTGCTCGGCGCCATCGCCATCGGCGTCGCGATCGCCGCGATCGCTCCAGACCCGGCGCCCCTCGAGCACGAGCGTCCCGTGCTGGCGGTGGGGATGGCCGTGGCCGCTGCTGTCGTGTTCGGTCTCAGCCTGTACACGCTCGGGCGCCTTTCCGGCGAGCTCCCCCTGAGCTGGGTCGTCCTGCCTCCCCGGGTGGCGGGGGTTGCCCTCCTGTTCCTCCCGTTGCTGATCACGCGCCGACTACGCCTGACCCGTCAGGTCGCGCCGCTGGTGGTGCTCGTCGGCCTGACGGAGGTGGGCGGTCACCTGTCGTACGCCCTCGGCGCTCGCGACAGCATCGCCGTGGCCGCCGTCCTTGCCTGCCAGTTCGCGCTGATCGCGGCGGTCCTGGCCTACGTGCTGTTCCGAGAGCGGCTCGGCCGGCTGCAGATCACGGCGATCGCGATCCTGGTCGCCGGCGTGACGGGCCTGACCTTCCTGACAGCCTGAGAGCGATCAGGCCGGAGCGGACTCGACCCACGCGCCGGACGCCGGCGGCAGGCTCGGCCAGCTCGCGTCGACGCCAGGATCGCTGGTGACCAGCCGCACGCCGTCGACGGGGCTGGTCCGGGGCTCGGCGGCGAAGTTGACGACGCACGCCACCGAACCTCGCCGGAGGACGAGGACATCCTCGAGCACCTCGACCTCGACGTCGGTCTCATCGAAGGCCGGGTGGCGGTGCCGCAGGGCGAGCATGCGTCGGTACTGCGCGAGCGTGCTTGACGGATCTGCGGACTCATGCTCCACGGTCACGCCTGCCCAGCCGTCCGGCATCGGCAGCCACGTCGTGGACGCGCTGCTGAATCCGTACGGTGGTTCGTCGCCCGACCACGGCAGCGGGACGCGAGCGCCGTCGCGGCCCTTCTGCGCGCCGGCCGTGCGGAAGAAGACCGGGTCCTGCCGGGCCGCGTCGGGCAGGTCGACGTCGGCCAGGCCCAGCTCCTCGCCGTTGTAGACGTAGACCGATCCCGGCAGCACGTGGGCGACCAGCGCCATGGCCCGAGCCCGGCGGAGGCCCTGTGTCCCGCCCCCCAGGCGCGTAGGCGGCCTCAGCGTGTCGTGGTTGCTCAGCGACCAGGTCGCGGGGGCGCCGACAGCGGCGAGCCCGGCATAGGTCGCCTCGATGACCGACCTGACCCGTTCGACGTCCCAGGGTGCGCCCATGAAGTCGAAGTTGAAGATCTGGTGCAGCGTGTCGTGCGCCACGTACCGCGCGGCCCGTTCGGGCGGCAGCCACGCCTCGCACACGGCCATCCGATCGCCGGAGTAGGAGTCCATCAACGCGCGCCAGCCGCGGTAGATGTCCTGCACCTCGTCGCGGTCGAGGACGGGGGAGTTGACGACCTTGCGCCGCCGTCGCATCGACTCCTCGCTGCCGTCGTCGAGATCGGCGCGCATCGCGAGCACCAGGCTCTCCGGGTCGTCGAGATCCGGGTACGTCATGTCCTTGCACAGTCCGAGGGCGACGTCCACGCGGAATCCGTCGACCCCGAGGTCCAGCCAGAAGCGCAGTGTCTCCAGTCCGTCCGCCACGACCTCGGGGTTCGACCAGTTGAGGTCCGGCTGCGAGGAGTCGAAGGTGTGCAGGTACCACTGGCCCGGACGTCCGTCGTCGACGACGCGCTCCCACGCGCTGCCGCCGAACCAGCTGATCCAGTTGTTGGGCGGCTCGTCGCCGTCGGGGCCGCGTCCGTCACGGAAGTGGTAGCGGGCTCGGGCCGGACTTCCCGGTGCCGAGGCCAACGCCTCCCGGAACCAGGCACGGTCGCTCGATGTGTGGTTGGGGACGACGTCGACGATCACCCGGAGCCCGCGCGCGTGCGACTGCTCGATCAAGGTGACGGCGTCCGCCATCGTCCCGAACGCCGGGTCCACCGCACGAGGGTCGGCGACGTCGTATCCGGCGTCCTTTCCCGGCGACGGGTAGAACGGGGACAGCCACAGCGCGTCGACGCCGAGACGTGCGAGGTAGTCCAGCCGGGAGATCACCCCCGGCAGGTCGCCGAGCCCGTCGCCGTCGGAGTCGGCGAAGGACCGGGGGTAGACCTGGTACACGGCGGCGCTGTGCCACCAGGGGCGATTCGACGGCATGCGCCTACTTCACCACATGCGGCCGCATGATCGCCCTGGCTGCGGCCCACCGCAGACGGCGGGGAGAGAGCCGACAAGTCCCGGACGCCGGATCGGCCCGAGTAACGCCTGTTGATCGGTCAGCGTGTTGACTTGACTGGTCATTTGGGCCTCTGACACGCTGCGCGCAAGCCGAGCCGGGCTGTGGCCGCCTGAGGGGCGCGGCCGACCCGCTCGCGCGAGTTCCGGCGAGCCGACCGGTCAGGTGCCGGCGCACCGACGGCGGATGGGCGGGAGGTCGGGTGGACGAGCAGCGCAGCGAGGCCTCGGAGCCGGCTCGCTACACCCGTCGCCGCGACGACCTGATGAACTCGCGAGCGATGCTCGACATGGTGCGGTTCTTGATGTCCCGTCCGTCGTGCGACCAGATCTCGCAGCACCTGGTGCTCAACCTCTTCAACGCGCATCGTCCGCGTGCCGCGGTGATCGCGCTCTTCGGCGCGGACGGATCGCTTCACGCCGTGGGCGCGTTCGGGATGACGGCAGCGGCACTCGAGGCGTACAAGGCCCTCTCCCTGTGGGACTCCTCGCCGATGAGCGACGCCGTGCGCAGCGGCGAGCCCGTGATCCTGGACTCGGCCGAGGAGGCCCAGGAGCAGTATCCGTGGCTCGGCACCAAGGACTCCCCGTACGACCCGATGGCCGTGTGGCCGTTGAGCCTCCCCAGCCAGCGGGTCGGGGCGGTCCAGCTGACGTTCACCGACTCTCCGGACCGCGACCAGCTCCGAGCAGACGTCACCGGCGTCGCCGCAGTGCTCGCGCTGTACCTGTCGCTCCTGAGCACTGTGACGCCCGCGACGGAGCGCATCGGGCATCTGCTCGAGCGCGAGGACCGCGGCGGACCCGGGTTCCCCGCCGCGAGTCTCTCCCTCGTCGACGGGCCGCAGCTGGACGAGCCCGGGCCCGCGCCCGCGCGTCGTCCGGCACCGGGTTCGCTCACGGACCGGCAACTGCGCATCCTGGGCCTCATGGCGAAGGGGCTGACCAACTCGCAGATCTCCAAGCGCGTCGGCTTCAGCGAGTCGACCGTGCGGCAGGAGACGATGGCCATCTACCGCTACTTCGGCGTCGGCGGCCGTCGGGAGGCGGTCCGGCTGGCCGGCATGCGCGGCATGCTGGACGCGAACGCGGGCTGACCGGTCGTCGATCGGCGTTTCAGGCGGTTGCCGTGCAGGGCTTGTCGAGCGCCTGCACTCCGTGAACGTCACCCGGGCCCAGATCGACGTGGTTGCTGACCAAGGGGTACATGACGTTCGCCGCGTCGTGTGCGTGCGCGAGGCCGAGCACGTGCCCGAGCTCGTGCAGGTAGAGGCTGCGAGCCTCGTCCGGTCCCGCGACGGCCGCATGGTCGGTTCGGAAGATGGCCACGCCGGAGACGATCTCCTTGGTGGTCGGCACCACCTGCGCGGGGGACCCGAGTCCGACGGTCTGGCCGCCCATCCGGGTCGTGGCGGAGTCGTCGACGAAGGCGATGTCGATGTGGCGTGCCGTGTTCGGCTGGCCGTCCGCGCGGGCGAGGGTGAACGTCGCGTCGTCGTAGGTCAGCGCGGCGGGCCCGGCGAACGAGAACGTCAGGCCGGACGCCTGGGACCACTGCTCGAATGCCCACTGCAGGTCCGCGATCGCGCGCTGTCCGGCGGCCGCATCCAGCGTGCCGAGGTCGACGTCCCACGTGATCGCGGAGCTGCAGGAGGCCCATCCCGCACCGTCGAGCGCCGGGTCGTTGTCGGCGAAGATCGAGGAGTAGTCCGCCGCGGCTCCTGTCAGTCCGGCGGGGACGACCACGGGGGTCGTGGAAGCCGTGCCGGACGCCGGGAGCCCCGCAGCCGCGCTGGCTGCCGGTACCGGAAGTGCCAGCGCGACTGCGGCCAGGAGCGCACCCAGGAGCGCGATGCGGTGACGGGTCGGCACCCGGTTGGTGATCGCCGTCACGCGCATGTCTTGATTTTGGTCTGGATGAGCATGAACAGACAAAATGACTGAGCATTAGGAAATGACTGAAATGGATATTGACAGAACTGGTCTGAACGTGATCTACAAGGAAAAAGATGGTGCCATTCACATGACTAACGTCCTGAAACGGACAAACAGAATTGACTGAGCAAAATGTCTAATTGAGGGGGACGAAAGATCTCAAAGCGGATGTATGACGTGTATCGGACAGTTTCGCGCCGTGATCGAGGGAGGGCGTGCGTCGGCCGGGGGTGACGACCACAATGGAAGGGCATCGCCCTTCGCAGGCCCCAACCTCGAAAAGGAGCGCGTCATGACCGGCACCGGCACAGGTCCGAACCGTCTCAGCCGAATCGCTGCCAAGGAGGTCCCGCATCGGACCGACGAGCGGTTCTTCTCGGCGAAGGCCGACGTGAAGAGGGCCTGCGAGGACTTGATGCACGACCTGCGCGGGTGTTCCGCGACGCCGGCGATGGTGACCGACCTGACGACCGCGGTCACGCGACTTCTGCAGCAGGTGAAGGACGTCTCGCCGGACGAGCCGAAGGCCTCGTCGACCGTGCGCGACATGGGCAAGGAGGTCCAGCACCTGCAGACGGCGCAGACCTGGGTCTCGGCCGCCGAACGCGTTCTCGCCCGGCTGGGTGGAGGCGCCGCGAGCGAGGTCCGGGTCGGGCTGCTGGAGGCTCAGGACTCGGTCATGTGGTGCGTTCGCGCCCAGCACTGGGACGGCGAGCTGACGGCTGCGACCAAGCGGCTCGAAGACCTCGTGAAGGACGCCGAGGCGCATGCCTCGCGGGTCAGCTGACCGAACCCCTCCGCGTGCTGATCAGAGGCGACCGGCGGGCAGCGCGGTCTCGATGACCTCGCCGCCGACCCGCTCGACTCGGTAGGCGCACGGGCCGTGCTGCTGTCCGGCGGTGTCCACGACGACCTCGACGGGCTCGACCCCCTCGTACAGCAGCCCGACGCCGTCGTCGGTCGCGTAGGACATCGGCAGGGCGCCGTCACCGACGAGTCGGTGCAGGAGCGGACGACGCTGCTCCTCGGAGTCGTAGTGCACGCCGTTGCCGTAGGGGAGCATCCCCAGGCCGTTGTCGACGACGCGCAGCTCGGCGCCGAACGAGTCGGTCGTTCCGCCGGCATGCCAGCAGATGGACCCGGCGCTGACCCCGGCCAGGACGGTTCCGCGGTCCCAGGCGTCGCGCATCGCCTCGTCGATGCCGTGCAGCCGCCACAGGGCGAGCAGGTTGGCGACGCTGCCACCTCCGACCCACACCACGTCCGCCCAGGCGAGCGCGTCGGCGGGGCGGCGGTTGGGCTGGGTGAAGACCGCGAGGTGGTCGACGTCGCAGCCGAGTCCGGACAGCGCGGAGTAGGTCGAGGCCAGGTAGCCCGCGTCGTCACCGCTCGCCGTCATCACCAGGAGCACGCGCGGCCGGACGGCTCCGGACAGCTCGAGTGCGCGACGGACGATGCCGCCCGGACGTCGGACGTTCCACAGCTCGGTCGGCAGGAAGCCGCCGCTGGAGGCGAGGATTCGAGGTGTCATGCCGAGCATTCTCGCGGAGCGGCATCTGCCAGGCTGAGCCCATGGCTTCGCTCGGCTCCGACCTCCCGCTGCTGCCGCTGGCCGCAGACCGCATGCACCACGCCGATCCCGCGATGGTGGACACCATCCTCGGGTACGTGGCGGACCGGCTCACCTCGGGCGAGGTCCCGCTCGACGGCCTGGCCGACCGCGAGCACCTCGACCAGGTCCTGGCCGGGCTGATCACCGAGGGTCCGCACGCGTTCGAGCAGGTCCTCGACGTGTACGTGAACCACCTGGCGCTCACAGTCCTGTCCGCCGACAGCCCGCGCATGTTCGCGTTCATCCCGTCGGCGCCCACGAAGGCAGCGCTGTTGTTCGACATGGTCGTGTCCGCCGCCTCGCTGCAGGGCATCTCGTGGTTCGAGGCGGCCGGGGCCGTCATGGCGGAGGGTCAGGCGCTGCGGGCGCTCGCCGACATCGCCGGCATGCCGGCCAGCGCGGGCGGTGTCTTCGTGTCCGGCGGCTCGGCCGCCAACCTGTCTGCGCTGGTGGTCGCGCGCGAGACCCGACGTCAGTCACGTCGAGACGCCGGAATGCCGGACGTCCCTTTGCGGGTCGTCGTCAGCGACCAGGCGCACTCGTCGATCGCGAACGCGCTGGCGATCACGATGATGAGCGCGCTGGTGGTCCCCACGGTCGACGGCCGGCTAGACGCGCAGGCGCTGTCCGCCGCGCTGGACGGCCGGGACGACCTCGAGGACGTCTGCGCGATCGTCGCGACGGCCGGGACCACGAATGCGGGGATCATCGACGACATCGCCGCGGCCGCCGCCGTCGCTCGGTCGCGCGGGTGGTGGCTGCACGTGGACGGCGCCTACGGGGGAGCCGGCATGCTGTCGCCGGGCCTGCGCTCCCGGTACGACGGGATCGAGCTGGCGGACTCCCTGGTGATGGACCCGCACAAGTGGTGGTTCGCGCCGTTCGACTGCGCGGCCCTGCTGTACCGGCAGCCGCAGCTGGCCCGACGCGTTCACACGCAGGACGCGTCCTACCTCGACGTCATCCACGAGGACGACACCGACATCAACCCGAGCGACCTCGCGTACCACCTCACCCGTCGAGCGCGAGGGCTGCCGTTGTGGTTCTCGCTCGCGGTCCACGGCGTCGGCGCGTACCGGGACGCCGTCGAGCACTCGCTGGAGCTGGCGCGCTACGCGGCGTCACGGCTCGCGGCGAACCCCCGGTGCGAGCTGCTGCGGGAGCCGGACCTGTCGGTCGTCCTGTTCCGGCGCCACGGCTGGGATGCCAGCGACTACGAGGCATGGTCGCGCCGCCTGCTCGCCGACCAGCGAGCATTGGTCGCGTCGAGCCGATGGCGTGGCGAGGTGGTCGGACGCCTGGTCTTCCTGCATCCGTCGACCACGACCGCGATGGTCGACGAGGTGATCGACGCGCTGGGCTCCTGACTACTTCGTCAGGCCGGCCTTCTTGAGCCCGGCCCAGGTGAGGGGGAGCAGGCCCGCGGCGACGAGAACCTTGATGACGTCACCGACGAGGAAGTCGCGCACGCCGTACGCCCAGACCGACGCCTCGCCGAACCACGGGATTCCGAGGTCGAACTTCAGCCAGGTGGCGCCGACCGCGTAGATGATGACGCTGCCGACGAGCATGAGGCCGACCGACTTCCAGAAGGTCCGGGTGGCGCCGTGCTCGGCGATCCGGCCGACGAGGAACGCCGCGATCACGAAGCCGACGCCGGCGGCGAACAGCAGC
>JAFIHP010000042.1 GCA_017849335.1 Actinomycetales bacterium
GCACCGGACCGGGGGTGGAATCCGCGTGGACGCTGGCGAGGTCCAGCCGTCGCTCCCACGGCCCCTGCGTCAGGCGCACGCTCTGTGTGCGCGCATGCGGGATCACGGCGGTCCGTCGGGTCACCCGGCCCCGTCGGACGGCGAACACGGTGTCGTCCCAGCCGACCGCGAGCCGGCGCCACTGGATCGGCGAGCGCCAGCGCGACCGGTCCGGTGCAGGATGCCAATCGATCTCCTCCAGCCGCAGCCCCGGCAAAACCTGCTCGACGAGGTCGCGGGCCAGGTCAGGGGTGGCGACCGGGAACAGGAGGGTCTCCTCCCGGCCGCTTCGCTCCTCCTGGTTGCCGGCACCGGCAATGTTGACCCGCAGGCGGACCCAGCCCCGGCGTCGCCACAGCAGCGGCTCGACGAACTCGATCGCCTGCACCCGTCCGGGTGGCACGGTCCGTGCCTGCGTCTTCGTCATGCCGAACCGCAGCCGCAGGCCGTCCGGCGACGAGCTGGCGGTGAAGTTGAAGTACCGCATGAACTCGCCGACCACCGTGAAGAGCGGGAGACCGCCGGTGAACAGGGCCAGGAGGAGCCCGAAGGCGCCCTGCGTCATCACCGTGACGGCCACCAGCGCCACGGTCGCCACGAGGAGGAACGCCGTGCTGCTCCGCAGGACCAACGACACCAGCAGGTCGTTGGCGGCGACGGTGGCCAGGGGCACCTCGGGCGCCTCGGCCGTGTCGTGGCGAAGGCCCGCGGCCCGGGCCATGACCTGTGCGCGCAGCGCCCGCGCGTCGGCGAGTGACAGGTAGCGAAGCCTCGCGCGGGAGTCTCCGGCCCCGGCCACCTCGACGGACAGCTCCGCCATGGAGAAGATCCGTGCGACGAACGGCTGGGTCACGTCGACGGACTGCAGCCGGCTCAGCTGCAGCCGGCGCTGCTGGCGGGTGAGCACGCCGGAGTCGACGCGGAAGTCGCCGTCGTCGTCGAACCAGTACCAGGTGTTCCGCCAGGCCAGGTACGACCATGCGGCGACCACGACGGGCACGACCAGGAGGAGGGCGAGCACGGCGAACAGCCGCGTGTCGCCGCCCGCGATCAGGTTGGAGCCGAACGCGATGAAGATGACGAACCCGATCGGCACCGCGGACACCCCGTGCACGAGCGGGGTGATCGGGTGGACCCGCCGGCGCCCCCGGTCGTCCACGGTTCCCGACCCGGGCAGCTGCAGGCCCAGGCCGAGGTCGTCGCCCACGTTCGAGCCGCCGGGCGGATGGACGGGTCCCGGCTCGCTCACAGCCCGCTCCGAGTCACAGCCCGCACCCATGGGGCTGTGCCTGCGGTACTCGGCCCTGGCGGGCCTCGTTCCTCGTCACAGCCCGCTCGACCGCTGCTCGCCCCGTCGCGCCAGCCGGTCCCGCAGCCCCTCGGCCACCTGCGGCTCCAGGCCGGGGATGGCGGCGTCGGTCGTCGCGGCGGCCGTGTGCAGCTGGACCTTCGTCAGGCCCAGCCATCGGTCGATCGGCCCGGCCTTCACGTCGACGAGCTGCATCCGGCCGTAGGGCACGATCACCAGGCGCCGGAACATGATCCCGCTCGTCACGAGCAGGTCGTCACCGCGCTCGGCGTATCCGTACGACCGCACGCGACGACCAAGCAGCCACCACAGCCAGACGAAGACGACGAGCGCCGCGCCCGCGCCGATCCAGGCGAGCGATCGGGGCACGCGTGGCACCAGGAACAACGCGACGACGGCGGCCAGCACCAGCACGTACGCCAGGACGAGTTCCAGCCGCCACGCGGTGATCAGCCGCGCCGACACCGGAGTCCAGCCCTGCGGTGTCTGGAACGCCGAATCGACCGCCATGGTCGAAGGCTACGCGTCGAAGGCGGGAGGGCGGTTCTCGAACGGAGTCGACAGAACGATGGTCGTGCGCGTCGACACGCCGGCCGCCGCGCGGATCTGCGCGAGCAGCGCCTCGAGGTCGGTCGGCTCACTGACCCGCACCTTCAGCACGTACGCCTCCGACCCGGCGACGGACCAGCACGACTCGATCGCCGAGATGCCGTGCAGTCGCACGGGGACGTCGTCCGGGGCCGACGGGTCGATCGGGGTCAACGACACGAACGCCGTCAGCGGCAGGCCCACCTCGCGGTAGTCGATCTCCGCGCGGTAGCCGGTGATGACTCCGCTGCGCTCCAGCCGGCGGACCCGCTGGTGCAGCGCCGAGGTCGACAGCCCGGTGTCGCGGGCGATGTCCGCGAGCGACATCCGGCCGTCGGCCGAGAGCAGGGCGACGATCCGTCGGTCGGTTTCCTCCACCTGCCTAGCCTGGCATCCCGCCGGGGGTGTTCGCGCCCCGCCCGCTCCGCGTACTACTGTGCGGTGCGTCCGGGGAGCTCGCACGATCGGCGGGCTGAGAGGGCGGCCGCGGCCGCCGACCCATGAACCTGAACTGGGTAATGCCAGCGGAGGGATGGGATCGATGCCTGCACGTCTCCTGAACGGCCGTCGTCTCGCGTCGGCCGTCGCACTCACCACCGTGGCGGTCCTGGCCGCCTGCTCGTCGACGACCGCCGAGCAGCCATCGGCCCGCGCCACCAGCGCCACCGGTGCTGCGGCGGCATCATCCGCTCCCGCGGCTGCTCCGACCGGGACGGTGCGGCTGCTGGCGCACGACTCGTTCAGCGTCTCGAAGGACCTGATCGCGGACTTCGAGAAGCGGACCGGCCTGACGCTGGAGGTCGTGTCCGGCGGCGACGCCGGTGCGATGGTCGCCTCGGCGGTCCTGGCCGCCGGGCAGCCCACGGCCGACGTCCTCTTCGGCGTCGACAACACGCTGGTCGCGCGAGCGGTCGACGCGGGTGTGTTCGCGCCGTACGCCTCTCCCGAGGACGCTCAGCTCACCCCGGCCCTGCAGGCCGACACGGCCGGTGGGCTGGTGACGCCGATCGACTACGGCGACGTGTGCGTCAACTACGACACCGCCGCGTTGACGAAGCGCGGCGTGGCGGCTCCCGACTCGCTGGACGACCTGGTCGACCCCGCCTACAAGGACCTGCTCGTCGTCGAGGACCCGGGGACGTCGTCGCCGGGACTGGCGTTCCTCCTCGCGACGATCGCGCGGTACGGCGACGACGGGTGGCAGGACTACTGGGCGAAGCTCCGCGAC
>JAFIHP010000386.1 GCA_017849335.1 Actinomycetales bacterium
ACCGTCAACGCCCTGGCAGCCTCGGACTACGTCGTGATCCCGATGCAGGCCGAGTACTTCGCGCTGCGGGGCGTCGCCCTGCTGACGAACACGATCGACAAGGTCGTCGCCCGGGTGAACCCGAAGGTCTCGGTGCTCGGCGTGCTGGTGACGATGTACAACAAGGGCACGCTGCACAGCCGCGAGGTGCTGGAGCGGGTCCGCTCGGCGTTCGGGGACAAGGTCTTCCAGACGGTCATCGCGAAGACGATCAAGTTCGCCGACTCCGTGGTGGCGCACGAGCCGATCACCGAGTACGCGCCCGACAGCCCCGGTGCCGAGTCGTACCGGCAGCTCGCGCGCGAAGTCATCGCCCGGATGGACTGACCCCGTGACGACCACCGAGCCGGCGGTCGAGTCGAACGCGGCGACGGACGCCGCGGACCCGGCCACGACCGGCTTCTCGTTGCGCGTCGGGGACTTCGAGGGCCCGTTCGACCTGCTGCTCTCCCTGATCGCCAAGCACAAGCTCGAGGTCACCGAACTCGCGCTCCACCGGGTCACCGACGAGTTCATCGCGTACATCCGAAGCCAGGGCGTGGAGTGGGACCTCGACGAGGCCAGCAGCTTCCTCGTCGTCGCCGCGACGCTGCTGGACCTGAAGGCGGCCCGGCTCCTGCCGTCGGGCGAGGTGGAGGACGAAGAGGACCTCGCCCTCCTCGAGGCGCGTGACCTGCTGTTCGCCCGGCTGCTGCAGTACCGGGCGTACAAGGAGGTCTCGGCACTGTTCGCGGAGCAGATGGCCGGGGCCGCCCGTCGCATGCCGAGAACCGTCGGCCTCGATCCGGACCTGGCCGCGCTCCTGCCGGAGGTCCTGATCGGCCTGGGACCCGACCAGTTCGCGGCGCTCGCGGCGCGCGCGATGGCGCCCAAGCCGGCGCCGGAGGTGTCGGTCGCGCACATCCACGTGCAGCGGGTCAGCGTGCGCGAGCAGGCGGCGTTGATCGTCGACCGCCTGCGCCGGCAGCGGACGTCGACCTTCCGGGCGCTGGTCGCCGACGCCGACAGCACGCTCGTCGTGATCGGGCGCTTCCTCGCGCTCCTGGAGCTGTACCGGGAGCAGGTCGTGGCCTTCGACCAGCTGACGCCGCTCGGCGACCTGACCATCCGGTGGACCGGCACCGACGACGGCGAGGTAGCCGTGACCGACGAGTTCGACGTGGAGCGCGAGGTGGACCGGGTCGACGAACCCCCAGCCCCGGACGTCCAGGAGGGAAGCGATGTCTGAGCAGGAGACGGTCGAGGTCGACCCGGAGGTCGACGAGGTGGCCGTGGTCGACGCGGAGGTCGTCGAGACGGTCGAGATCGACGAGGAGGCCGACGAGGTCGAGACCGACGACGCCGACGAGACCGAGCTGGGCGCGCCGTCGCTCGGTGCTGCGCTCGAGGCGCTCCTCCTGCTGGCGGACGAGCCGATGACCGTTCTCGAGCTCGCGTCGGCGGTCCGCCGTCCGGCCGACGACGTGGCCGCGGTACTCGCGGGTCTGGCGGAGCAGTACGTGGCCGACGGCCGCGGCTTCGAGCTCCGGGAGATCGCGGGGGGCTGGCGGTTCTACACCGCCGGCTCCTGCTCGGACCTCGTGCAGCGCTACGTGCACGACGGGCAGCAGGCCCGGCTCACGCAGGCGGCCCTGGAGACCCTGGCGGTCATCGCCTACCGCCAGCCCATCACGCGCAGCCGCGTCAGCGCCGTTCGAGGCGTCAATGTCGACGGCGTGGTGCGGACGCTCGTCGCGCGCGGCCTGGTCGCCGAGTCCGGGTCCGACGGCGAGTCCGGTGCTCACCTGTACGTGACCACGTCGCACTTCCTCGAGCGCATGGGGATCTCGACCCTGGCCGAGCTGCCTCCGCTCGCCGAGCACCTGCCCGACCTCGCGGACCTCGAGGACCTGCTCGACTCGGCTGCGACAGGGGAGTGACGATGGCGACCAACGACACGGACGACGGCCTGATCCGACTGCAGAAGGTCCTCGCGGCGGCAGGCCTGGGCAGCCGCCGGGCCTGCGAAGCGCTCATCGATGCCGGCCGGGTGGAGGTCGACGGCAAGCGCGTTCGCGAGCAAGGCCTCCGCGTCGACCCGCGGACCGCGGTGATCCGCGTCGACGGCGAGCGCGTACCGACCGCGCCGGACACCGCGGTCTACGCGTTCAACAAGCCGCGCGGGGTGATCTCCACGATGTCCGACGACGAGGGTCGACCGTGTGTCGGAGACTGGGTCGCCGGCCGAACAGAGCGGCTGTTCCACGTGGGCCGGCTGGACGCCGACACCGAGGGCCTGCTGATCCTCACCAACGACGGCGAGCTCGCGAACCGGCTCGGGCACCCGCGGCACGAGGTGGCCAAGACCTACGTCGCGACGGTCCGGGGCCAGGTCCCGCCCGCGGCGCTGCGTGAGCTCCGTGACGGCGTCGAGCTCGAGGACGGGCCGGCCCAGGTCGACTCCGCGCGGATCCTCCAGAAGCTCCCGGACCGGACCCTGATCGAGGTCGTCATCCATTCCGGCCGCAACCGGATCGTCCGGCGCATGCTCGAGGCCGTCGGCCACCCGGTGACCGATCTCGTGCGGACGAGCATCGGCCCGCTCGCCCTCGGGCAGCAGCGGCCGGGCGTCGTCCGTGCCGTCACGGGCAAGGAGCTGCGCGAGCTCTACACCGCCGTCGGCCTCTAGCAACCGTCGTCATGGTCGGTACAGTGACGCGGCTGGCATCGGGTCGATGATGATGGTGGCGTTCGTCGAGGTGTGAGGAGTGGGGCCGTGCCCATGCGTGGAATCCGAGGCGCCACCTGCCTGCAGGCGGACGACGCCGACGAGATGCGCGGTGCGGTGCGTGAGCTGCTCGGCGAGGTGATCACCCGCAACGGTCTGACGGCCGACCAGATCGTCAGCGTGATCTTGACGGCGACGCCGGACCTGACCTCGGCGTTCCCGGCAGCGGGTGCTCGCGACTTCGGCCTCACCGACGTCCCGCTGCTGTGCGCGCAGGAGATCGACGTGGCGGGAGCTCTCCCGCGCGTCGTCCGGATACTCATGCATGCCGAGCTGGAGGGACCCCGGTCCGCGATCTCGCACGTGTACCTGCGCGGGGCCGACGTGCTCCGCCAGGACCTCGTGCAGTGACCGACCCGACGGGCATCGGCGGTCCGGTCCTGGTGATCGGGTCCGGGCTGATCGGCGCCTCGGTAGGCCTGGCCCTGCGTCGTGCCGGCGTCGACGTGCTCCTGCGCGACGCCGACCCGGACAACCTCGCCGTCGCGGTGGACGCCGGGGCCGGCCGGATCGCCGGTCCGGGCGACCTGCCCGCGCTCGTCGTCGTCGCGGTGCCCCCGAGCCTGGCCGGTCAGGTGCTCGCCGACGCCTCCGCCGAGTTCGTCGATGCCACGCTCACCGACACCACGAGCGTGAAGGAGAGCGTCCTGGCCGACGCGATCGCGCGGGGAGCCGACCCGACGCGGCTCGTCGGCGGTCACCCGATGGCCGGACGGGAGGTCTCCGGCGCCGCCGGAGCGCGAACCGACCTGCTGGACGACCGCCTGTGGGTGCTGACACCGCTCGCGGAGTCCGGGATCGAGCACGTCCGGCAGGCCCATCGGCTGGTGTCGGCATGCGGGGCCTACCCGGTCGAGATGGGCGCGCGTGAGCACGACGCCGCCGTGGCCCTCGTGTCCCACACGCCACAGGTGCTCGCGAGCGTCCTCGCGGGCCAGCTGCTCGCCTCCGACCCCGATCGTGTCCGGATCGCGGGCCAGGGGCTGCGCGACATGACGCGGATCGCCGGCTCGAACGTCGGACTCTGGACCGACATCCTGTCCGCGAACGCCGGCCAGGTCGCGGCCGTGCTCGACGAGGTCGTGGCCGCCCTGAGCCGTACCGCGGACGCCCTGCGTTCCGGGGACGGCCGCGAGGGCGTCGCGGGGATGCTCGCTGCCGGGGTGGAGGGACAGCTCCTGATCCCCGGCAAGCACGGCGCCGCTCCCTCGGCCTATCGCGAGGTCACGGTCATGCTGGCCGACCGCCCCGGCGAGCTCGGCCGCCTGTTCGCCGTGGCGTCGGAGGCCGAGGTGAGCGTCGAGGATGTGCGGATCGAGCACGTGCTCGGCCGTCCGAGCGGGCTCGTCGCCCTGTTCGTCCGGCCCGAGGCGGGCGAGGACCTCGTCTGGGCGCTGACCGAGCGCGGTTTCGACGTCCGCGTCTGACCTCTCCCGCCGCCGGCTCGACCCGCGCATGGGTGGCGCCGGGTCCCGCGCAAGTAGGGTCGTGACATGCGCGCACCGGTGATCGCCGTCGACGGCACTGCGGGATCGGGCAAGTCGAGCGTGTGCCGCGGGGTCGCCTCGGCGCGCGGCCTGCGCTACCTCGACACCGGCGCGATGTACCGCGCCGTCACGTGGGCGGTCCTCGAGGCGAACGCCGACCCGCACGACGCCGATGCGGTCGCCGCGATCGCCGACAAGGTCGTGCTGATCAGCGGCACCGACCCCGCTGCCCCGACGATCCATGTCGGCGACGTCGATGTCACGACGGCGGTGCGCGGCGACGCGGTCACCGCGGCCGTGAGCGCCGTGAGCGCCGTCCCGGCCGTGCGGGCACGACTGGTCGCCGTGCAGCGTGAGGTCGTCGACGCGGCCCGGGCGGACGCCTTCGGGGTCGTGGTCGAGGGGCGCGACATCACCACCGTGGTGCTTCCGGACGCGGACCTGAAGCTGTTCGTGACCGCCGATCCGGCGGTCCGCGCCGCTCGTCGCGCCGCGCAGGACGCCGAACGCGAGGGCGAGCATCCCGATGTCGCGGTGACCGAGGCCCAGCTGCGTGCTCGTGACGCCAAGGACTCCTCCCGCGACATGTCGCCGCTCGCGCAGGCGGCGGACGCGGCCGTCGTCGACACGAGCCATGTGACGCTGGACGAGTCGATCGCACAGGTGATCGCCCTGGTCGACGCACTCGCGGAGCCGTCGTGACAGCCACGGGATCCATCGCGACGGCGATGCCGTCGTGGTCCGCGGCCGCGCACACCCGCAACCTCGCGTCGCTGGTCCTGCATCGCCTGTACCGGCTGCAGGCGCACGGTTCTTTCCACGTCGGCACCGAGGGGCCGTTGGTGCTCGTGGTGCCGAGCCGGTCGCCACTGGCGGGACTGATGGTGCAGGCCGTGGCCCCGCGCCCGGTGCACGTGGTCGCGCAGGCCGAGCCCGACGCCACGCTGCCCGCCGGGCTCGTTCGGGCGACGGGCGGGATCGCCGTCGACACTCCGACCGCGATCGCGGCGCAGCACGATGCCCGGGCGGCCCTCGAGGACGGGCGTGCCGTCGCCGTCTGCGGGTCGACCGATGCTGTCCCGTATCTCGTGTCGACGACGCACGCACCCGTGATGCCGGTGGTGCTGCTCGGCGCGGACGGTCGAGTGGCGGCGGACCCCCCGGCCCCGCGGACGCGGATCGACGCGTACTTCGTGCCGCCCGTGCGCGTCGAGGTGCCAGGCGACCCGCTGCGAGCCACGACCCGGGCCGCGGTCGCCGAGCAGGTACGCCAGCTCGTCGCCGATGCGACGGACCACGCACGCCGGCGAGCCGGACTGACGGAGGTAGGCGGATGAGCAACGAGCGGACGGCCGACGAGCCGATGGACGACGGCGCGGGCGAGTGGGTCGCGTTCGACCTCCCCGACGACACGGACGAGGGTGCGCCGGTCGACGACCTCGGCGTCGACGATGGCGACGAGGTCGGCGACACCGACGACCTGGAGGGCGCCCTCTGGGCGGCTCGCACCGAGTTCGGGGACATCGACGCCGAGCTCGACGACCTCATGCGCTCGGGCGACGACGCCGGGCTGCCGGTGCTGGCGGTCGTCGGTCGGCCGAACGTCGGCAAGGCGACGCTGGTCAACCGGATCATCGGCCGCCGGGAGGCGGTCGTGGAGGACGTTCCGGGCGTCACGCGCGACCGGGTCACGTACGAGGCGGAGTGGAACGGGCGTCGGTTCCAGCTCCTGGACACCGGGGGCTGGGACCGCAAGGCGCGGGGGATGGCGGCGCAGATCGCTGCCCAGGCCGAGCGTGCCGTGAACGACGCCGACGCGGTGCTGTTCGTCGTCGACGCGCAGGTCGGCGCGACCGACACCGACGAGGCGGTCGTTCAGGTGCTCCGGCGCGCGGGCAAGCCGGTGATCCTCGTCGCGAACAAGGTCGACGACACCGCCGGCGAGTTGGAGGCCGCGGCGCTGTGGTCGCTCGGCCTGGGGGAGCCGTACCCGGTGTCGGCGCTGCACGGCCGCGGGTCCGGCGATCTGCTCGACGCTGCCGTCGCGGCGCTGCCCGAGGAGGGCCAGGGCCGATCGCGGATCGGGGGCCCGCGCCGGGTCGCGCTGCTGGGCAAGCCGAACGTCGGCAAGTCGTCGCTGCTCAACGCGCTGGCTGGCGGTGACCGCGTCGTGGTCGATGCGGTCGCGGGCACGACCGTCGATCCGGTCGACGAGCTGATCGAGCTCAAGGACACGCTGTGGTGGTTCGTGGACACCGCGGGCATCCGGCGCCGAGCGAAGGAGTCCAGCGGCCACGAGTACTACGCGACACTGCGGACACAGGCAGCGCTCGACCGGGCCGAAGTCGCGGTCGTCCTCGTCGACGCGTCAGAACCGTTGAGCGAGCAAGACGTACGCATCATCTCGATGGTGATCGACGCGGGCCGCGCGCTCGTGCTGGCCTACAACAAGTGGGACCTGACCGACGAGGAGCGGCGCAAGTACCTCGAGCGGGAGATCGAGCGCGACCTCGTGCAGGTGCCCTGGGCGCCGCGCGTCAACATCTCCGCGCGCACCAAGCGCCACCTGGAGCGGCTCACCCCGGCGATCGAGGAAGCCCTCGCCGGGTGGGAGACGCGTGTGTCCACCGGGCGGCTCAACCAGTTCGTCAAGGAGCTGCAGGACGCCCATCCGCACCCGCTGCGCGGCGGTCGCCAGCCGCGGATCCTGTTCGCCGCGCAGGTGTCGGCCGGTCCGCCGACGTTCGCGCTGTTCACGACCGGGTTCCTCGAGGCCGGCTACCGCCGGTTCATCGAGCGCCGGCTGCGTGAGGAGTTCGGGTTCGTCGGCACGCCGATCCAGCTGCTCATGCGGGTGCGGCAGAAGCGCTCGCGCCGTCGCGCCTGAGCCGTCGGACAATCGGCGCTACGCGGTCCCCGTCAGTGCGTTACCGACGTCACCAGCCACCCAGCGCAGGTAGGAGGCGGCGTCGGGCTGCGTCGCGGACGGCATGAGCACCACCGTGCCCACGCCGGCGCCACCGAGCGCGGTCAC
>JAFIHP010000387.1 GCA_017849335.1 Actinomycetales bacterium
GCCGACGACGACGTCGCGGCTGCGGACGACCACGCCCAGCAGCCGCCCGTCGCGCGCACGGTAGGCGTCGATGCTGACCTCCGGGCCGGCGACGAACGGCTGGAAGACCGGTTCCGCCAAGGCCTCGGCGGCGACCGTCGCCGCGCCGGGTGCCAGATCGAGGCTCAGTCCGCGCGAGCCGGCGCCGTGGCGCTCCTTGACCACCACCCGGTCGCTGCCAGCGGCGGAGGGATCCAGCACGGTCGGGATCACCGGCACGCCCGCGTCGACCAGCGCTACGGCGAAGGCGAGCTTGTCCAGGCACCGCGCGACGGCGGTCTCGGTGCCGGCCAGGCACCAGGTGCCCCGGGCGGAGAGGTCCTCGTGGTGCTCGGCGAAGAACAGCACGTCCGCGTCCCGGGTCGGGACGAGCAGCTCCGGACCGATCGATGACACCGCGTCGACGACCGTCTGCGGCGCGACGTCGTCCAGGCGGGGGAAGGCGACGAACGGGTCCCACGCGAACGCCGCCACGCAGCGGGGGTCGGCGTCCGTGGCGACGACCGACGCACCCGGGGCGACCTGCTGGAGCTGGTCGGCGATCGCCCGCAGGAGCGGGAGCTTGCGGCTGGCGCTGGTGACAACGGCCTGCACGCGTCCTCCTCGGTGCCCATCGTCCGCACCTCGTGGCCGACCGAGCTGGCAGGCCTGCCCGGGTAGTCTAGGGGCGCTCCGCACGCCCGTCGGGATGCCGAGCCTGAGCGGAGGAGACCTGTGACGAGCATCGCCGCCTGCCGGGTGTGCCGCAGCGACCGGCTCGCCGAGATCCTCGACTTCGGCGACCTCGTGCTGACCGGTGTCTTCCCGGCGTCGCGGGAGGAGCACGTGTCCTCGGGCCGCGTCCGCCTGCTGCTGTGCCAGGAGTGCGGTCTCGTCCAGCTGGGCGACACCTTCCCGCCCGCGGAGATGTACGGCGACAACTACGGCTACCGCAGCGGCCTGAACGCCTCGATGGTCGCCCATCTGGAGCGCATCGCCCACCGGCTGGAGGCCCGGGTCGGGCTGGCACCGGGCGACCGCGTCCTCGACATCGGCGCGAACGACGGCACGCTCCTGCGCAGCTACAAGACCCCGGGGCTCGTCCGGGTGGGGATCGACCCGACGATCGCCAAGTTCCGCGAGTACTACCCCGACGACATCACCGCCGTCGACGACTTCTTCACCGCCGCCGCGTACGAGCGGGTCGCCGACGGTCCGGCGCGGATCGTCACGTCGATCGCGATGTTCTACGACCTCGACGACCCGGTCGCGTTCGCGCGCGACATCCGGTCGGCGCTCGCCGACGACGGCGTCTGGTACTTCGAGCAGAGCTACATGCCGTGGATGCTGCGCAGCGGCGCCTACGACACGATCTGCCACGAGCACCTGGAGTACTACTCGCTCACGACGATCAAGCGGATCCTGGACGACGCCGGACTGCACCTGCTCGACGCGGCGACGAACGCGGTCAACGGCGGGTCGATCTCGGTGGTCGCGGGGCGCACGCCCGGCAGTGGCCCGTCGGTCTACGCGCAGTGGCTGCTGGAGCAGGAGGCCGGCGACCGCGTGCACAGCCCGGAGTCGTGGGTCGAGTTCCGTCAGAAGGTGCGCACGCGGCAGAAGGACCTGCACTCGCTGCTGACCCGTCTCGTCGATTCGGGCGCGTCGGTCATGGCCCTGGGTGCCTCGACCAAGGGCAACGTCCTGGTCATGACCACGCCGGTGACCGAGCAGCTGGTCAGCAAGGTCGGCGACGTCAACCCGTACAAGTTCGGCCGGTTCCTGCCCGGGTCGGGGATCCCGATCGTGTCGCAGGACGAGGTCCTCGCGGAGAACCCCGACTACCTGCTGATCCTCCCGTGGCACTTCCGCGAGACCTTCATGGTGTCGCTCGCTCCCTACCTCGCCGCCGGCGGTCGACTGATCTTCCCGCTGCCGGACCTCGAGGTGGTCGGCTACTGATGGCCGACCCGCTCGGTCTGGTGGTGCTCGCCGCCGACGAGCGACCGCTGCCTCGGCTGGGCGCCTCGATCCAGCGCTTCAACGCCGAGGGGATGCCGGTCCGCGTCATCCGTACGGACGAGAATCCGGCCGCCGTCCTCGACCTGTGGCGCACCGTCCCGTGCGACGTGTGCGTCGTCGTCGCCCCGACCGTCGAGTTCGTGCGGCCGTTCGGCGCCCGCGATTTCGTGCGTGCCGACGGCGTGCCGTTCGCGGTCGTGTCGGAGGAGGCCGAGCGACGCGTCGAGGGCGCGGCCGACCTCGACGCGGCGGATGCGGCCCGGGAGGCGGCCCAGGGGGCGCTGGGCCTGTCGGACCGTCGCCGGTTCGTCAGCCGCGGTGTCGCCGTCGTCTCCGCGCGCGCTCTGCGGGCCTTCCACGACGAGTTCCTGCAGCCGCGCGGCTGGTCCTACGACGATGCTCTCCGGGTCTGTGCTGACGAGATCGCCTGGTACCACGCGTGGTTGCGTGCGGGGTCGCCCGTGCCGTTCGCGCAGCGGGAGCCGCTCGTCGTCCCCCTGGACACCCCGGGGCGCCGGTCGGACTACCGCCTCAACGGCGTCACGGCACCGGACATCGCGCGCGGCTACCTCGGCGTGCTGTGGCCGCCGGACGAGGCGACGGTGCGCCGCGGCGAGCATGGCGCCGGCTCCGTGAGTGCGCTGGCGGCCGGCCTCACCGCGGGGCAGCTCTCGCGGGCGACGGTCCGACGGCTGACGCGTCGGGCACCGCGCGTGCAGCGCTGGCTGCGCCTGGGGTAGCGGGCTCGCTACCGTCTGGCCATGCGGCGCGACGACGAGCAGGGCCGGGTGGACACGTCGGACTCCCCGGAGTTCGGCCGCGGCCTCTCCTTCACCGACGCGATCTACGGGTTCGCGATCACCCTGCTCGTCGTCAACCTCGATGTGCCGGCGGCGGCGGACTGGTCGAGCCTGTCCGCCTTGATCGGCTCGGGCCTGTACGGGCAGCTCTTCGGCTACACGTTGAGCTTCGTCGTGATCGCGATCTTCTGGCGGGTGAACTTCCGCCTCGTCCGATCGATGTCCGGGATGACCTCGCCGGTGCTCACGGCGCAGATCGTCGCGGCGTTCTTCGTGGTGCTCATTCCCTTCACGACGCAGGGCATGAGCGACCCCGCGACCCGTGACCTCGGACTGCCGACAGCCCTGTACGCGCTGAACATCGCCCTGGCGTCGCTGGCCCAGACGGCGACCTACCTCATCGCCCAGCGGCAGGGGCTCACCTCGCTGCCGTCGACCAACGACGTGTCCCGCCGCCTCGTCCTCGCGTCGCTGGTGACGCCGCTGGTCTTCCTCGCCTCGATCCCGATCGCGGTAGGCGTCGGATCGCAGGCAGCGGAGCTCAGCTGGCTCCTGCTCGTGGTGCTCGGACCGCTCACCGGCCGGATCGCCCCGAGGGCCGCACCGCGACCGCGGGCGGCTTCGTGACCGGAGGGTTGCCGACTACAGCAGGAGGCCGTGCACGACGGAGTCGACCCACTCGCCGTCGACGTCATGGTGCGCGCGCAGGAGGCCCTCCTGGACGAACCCGGCGTCCTCCAGGAGCGGGAAGAGCCTGGTGCGCATCGCGTACGCCTCGGTCGTGAGCTTGTGCAGGCCGAGCTGCCCGCGGGCCGCCGGTACCAGCATCGCCAGGTAGGCGCGCCAGTCCGCGGCGAACGTGCTGTCATCGAGACGGTCCGTGCGGGTGAGGAAGGAGACCTCACCGCGCCGGTCGCCCCAGGCGAGATGGACGACACCTCCGTACCCGATGAGCTCGCCGTCGAGATCGACCGCGACGAGGACCTGCGCCGGCTCGAGCTGGTCGAACTGCGGAGCCACGATGTCGCGGTAGTAGGCGTCCTGATCGGCTGGCGTCAACGGGGCGCGTTGCCGCAGGACGTCGATCTGCGCGTTGCGCCAGTCGCGGATCGGCACACGGTCCGCCCACGCCACCGGGCGCATCGTGTAGGCGCCGTGCTGTCCGCCCAACGCGGGTGCACAGGCATAGGCCGACGGCCAGCTCACCGCACCTCCGCCAGCACGCGCTCGAGCGTCGCGACCACGGTGTCCTGCTCCGCGTCGGTCAGGTCGGCGTAGATCGGCAGGCTGATCAGGCCGTCGTAGACCCGGTCGGCGACGGGGAACCCCTCCGGCGGGATCTCGATGTCGGCGCTCACGGTGTGGTGGTGAACGGGCACGTAGTGCACCTGCACGCCGATGCCCTCCTCCCGCAGCCGCCGGAACACCGTCGCCCGCTCGGGCACGCGCACCGCGAACAGGTGATAGCCGTGCCGCCATCCCGTCGGCGCCTGCGGGGGGAGGATGATCGGGAACCCTGCGAGCAGGTCCCGATACCGGGCGGCGATCTCATTGCGCCGCAACGAGAACTGCTCGATACGCGCGAGCTGGGAGATGCCGAGTGCTGCCTGGACGTCGGTCAGGCGGTAGTTGTAGCCGACCTCCACGGCGTCGTACTCCCAGGCGTTCGCCCGCGGGCTGCGGTCGATTCCGTGCGAGCGGAACCGGCGCATCCGGGCGGCGAGTTCGTCGTCGTTGGTCGTCGCCATGCCGCCCTCGGCCGTCGTGACCGGCTTGACGGGGTGGAACGAGAACACCGTGACGTCGCTGTGGGCGCAGTTGCCCACGGGGCCGTCGGGGGTCAGCGCGCCGAGGGCGTGGGAGGAGTCCTGGATGACCACGCGCGGACGGTGCGGCAGCACGGAGAGGTCGACCGGCAGTCCCGCGTAGTCGACGGCGACGAGGGCATCGACCGCCGCGTCGACCCGCGTCACGTCGATGTTCCAGGTGGCCTCGTCGATGTCGAGGAGGGCGGGACGGGCGCCGACGTAGCGCGCACAGTTCGCGCTCGCCATGAACGTCAGCGGCGACGTGTGGACGACATCGCCGGTCCCGAGCCCGGTGGCGTGGCACGCACCGTGCAGCGCCGACGTCGCCGAGTTGAACGCGACGGCGTGCCTTGCTCCGGTGTACGAGCACACCGCGCGCTCGAACTCCTCGACGGCGGGACCGGTCGTGAGCCAGTCGCTGCGCAGCACACGCGTGACGGCCTCGACGTCGGAGTCGTCGATCGACTGACGGCCGTACGGGATCACGTCAGCTCTCGGCGATCATCGCGCGCAGGTCGTCTGGAGTCAGCCACAGGTCGTTGGTGTCGGAGCGGTACGAGAACCCCGGGGGCACGGGCTCGCCCTCGGGCTCGGTGAACCACCACTCCTTCACGGTCGGCTTGACCACGTAGCGGTCGGACTGGCGGACCGTGCGGTAGCTGTCGTCGGCGGAGATCATCTCCTCGTGCAGCTTCTCGCCCGGCCGGATGCCGACCTCGTACGTCGGCGAGCCCGGGGCGACCGCCTCCACCAGGTCCAGGATCCGCATGCTCGGAATGCGCGGAACGAAGAGCTCGCCGCCGTTCATCCGGTCGAAGGAGTCGACGACGAACTGGACCGCCTGCGGCAGCGTGATCCAGAAGCGCGTCATGCGGGTGTCGGTGATCGGCAGGGGCTTCCCCTCGGCGGCGAGCTGCCGGAACAGCGGGATGACCGATCCGCGGCTGCCCATCACGTTGCCGTACCGGACGACGGAGAAGTCCGCGCCCTCGGCGTTGCTGTAGTTGTTGGCGCCCACGAAGAGCTTGTCCGCGGTGAGCTTGGTCGCGCCGTAGAGGTTGATGGGGGACGAGGCCTTGTCGGTGGACAGCGCCACGACCTTGCGGACGCCGGCGTCCAGGCAGGCCTCGATCACGTTCTGGCTGCCGAGCACGTTGGTCTTCACGTACTCGAACGGGTTGTACTCCGCCGTGTCGACCTGCTTCAGCGCCGCCGCGTGGACGACGTACTCCACGCCGTGGAAGGCGCGCTTGAGTCGCTCGGGGTCGCGGATGTCCCCGATGAACCAGCGCAGCCGATCGTCGGGGAAGTCCTTCTTCATCTCCGACTGCTTCAGCTCGTCGCGCGACAGGATCGCGATGCGGCGCGGGTCGAGATGGTCCAGTGCGTGCCGGATGAACGCCTTGCCGAACGACCCCGTCCCCCCGGTGACCAGGATCGACGAGTTGGCCAGCACGCTCATGCGGTTTCCTTCGGCTCGGGATCGGAAGCAGGGTAGCCGAGGCGCTCCACCGCGATCAGGGGACGCAGCAGCTCGGCACGGACCCAGTCGTCCTCGGTGTCCAGGTCGATCGCGCGCCAGGCCGGCAGCTCGAGCCCGCGGGCCGCCGTGAGGACCGGCGTCCGGTCCAGCCACGCGCCGGCACGCCCCCAGACCAGCTGGCCGGCGTCGTGCCACCGGGGCGGGAGATCCTGGGTCCGGACGAGCGCCAGACTCGGGTCCACCATCTCCAGCAGGCCGTCGTCGCCCTGGGCGAGCGCACGCTGCACCGGATGTCCGTAGCGGACGACGCCGACGACGTAGGACGCGGCGGTCTCGTCGAGCAGCACGGCGCCGGCGTCGATGTCCTCGGGCAGCAGGCCGATCGCCGTCGGGTAGATGCAGCAGACGGCATCGTCGCGGTCGAGACCGAGACGTTCGACGGCGTCGGCGACGACCGGCACCAAGGGGGTGTGGTCGTCACTCAGGTCCGCAGACCGGACGAAGGGGACCTCGGCGCCGGCGGTCAGGGCGGCTTCGGCCACCTCCGCGTCGTCGGTACTGACGACGACGCGATCCACGTGATGCGCGGAGAGCGCGGTCAGGACGGCCCAGGCCACGAGCGGCCGTCCGCTCA
>JAFIHP010000388.1 GCA_017849335.1 Actinomycetales bacterium
GAACGACCCCCGGAACGACCGCGGAACGACCGCGGAACGGCCCGCTTCCCCTTCTTCGCGAGCGGTGAGTTGTGGCCGCATCAGCCGCGCGCGAGGCGGCCACAACTCACCGCTCGCGGGAACGGGGGCGGGATCGGGGAGGATGGGCGGGTGCTTCGGACTGACGACCCCGACGTCGCGGCGGCGGCGCTCGCGGAGGGCCACCTCGCGGCGCTGCCGACGGAGACCGTGTACGGCCTGGGCGCCCGCGCCGACCTGCCGCGGGCGGTCGCGCGCGTGTACGCGGCGAAGGGCCGGCCCGCCGACCACCCGCTGATCGTGCACCTGCTCGACCCGTACGCCCTGCTTGCCTGGGGCGTGGAACTGCCGGAGTGGGCAGGCGCGCTGGCGGAGGTGTTCTGGCCCGGGCCGATGACGCTGGTCGTGCGACGGTCGGACCGGGCGGGCGACTTCGTGACCGGCGGCCAGGACACGGTCGCGCTGCGGGTGCCCGCGCACCCCGGGATGCGCGCGGTGCTCCGGGCGCTGGGCGAGCGGGTGGGCGACGACGCGGTCGGGATCGCCGCGCCGAGCGCGAACCGCTTCGGCCGGGTCAGCCCGACGACCGCCGACCACGTGCTCGCCGAGCTCGGCGACGTGCTCGGGGCCGACGACGTGCTGCTGGACGGAGGGCCGAGCGCGGTCGGCGTCGAGTCGACGATCGTCGACTGCACGGGCGACCGGCCGGTGATCCTGCGGCCGGGGCGGGTGGCGACGCGCGGCGTTGAGGCGGTGACGGGCCTGACGTGCGGCGAGCGGTCCGCGGTGCGCGCGCCGGGCACGCTGGCGTCGCACTACGCGCCGCGCGCACGGGTCCAGCTCGTCGACGCGGTGGACCTGGAGGCAGCGGTAGGCGGGCTCGGCCTGCCGGCCGCGCGGACCGGGGTGCTCGCCCTGGCCGAGATCGCGACGCCCCCGGGCGTCGTCCGCCTGGCGGCTCCGGCGGACGTGACCGAGTACGCGCAGGTGCTCTACGCCGCGCTGCGGGAGGCCGACGCGCTGGAGCTGGAAGCCGTCGTCGCGGTGCCCCCCGACGACGCGGGCATCGGCGAGGCCGTGGCCGACCGGCTGCGCCGCGCCGCGCATTGACGCCGCGGCCGACGGACGGTCAGCCGTAGCCGAGCTCGTGCAGCCGGTCGTCGCTGATGCCGAAGTGGTGAGCGACCTCGTGAACGACGGTGATGCGCACCTGGTCGACGACCTCCTCCGGGGTGTTGCACTGGCGCAGGATCGGCAGCCGGTAGATGTGGATGGTGTCCGGGAGCAGCCCGGCGTACGTGGTCCCGCGCTGGGTGAGCGGCACGCCGTAGTACAGCCCGAGCAGGTTCTGCCCGGGCGGTGAGCGGTCCTCCACGAGGACGACGACGTTCTCCATCAGGCGCCCGAGCTCCTCGGGGATGCTGTCGAGGGCGATCTCGACGAGCTGCTCGAACACCGGGCGCGGGACGTCGATCACCGTTCCATCGTCACTCACCGGGGGTGGTTGTGACAGCAGTGGGGGGCCTCCCATATGCTGTGCCGGTCGCCGACGGCATCCGGTCGACGGAGATCGCACCTTGGTCCCCATCGTCTAGTGGCCTAGGACTCCGCCCTTTCAAGGCGGCGCCACGGGTCCGAATCCCGTTGGGGACACGCCTCACCACGAGGCCCCGTAGCGCAGTTGGTTAGCGCGCCGCCCTGTCACGGCGGAGGTCGCCGGTTCGAGCCCGGTCGGGGTCGCCACATCGCCTCAGGCCCGACTTCGGTCGGGCCTTTCGCGTGTCCGGGGGTCGGGCACGGCACGGAAGCCGACCCAGCGCGGTCAGCCGCGGACGCCGGGCAGCACCTCGCGGGCGAACAGCCGCTCCGACGCCTCGCGCACGGCCGGGTCGGTGTCGCGGCCGGCGCCGACGACGATGACGTGGTCGAGGCCGAGGGAGACCAGCTCGCGCAGGCGCTCGACGCAGTGGTCGGGCGGGCCGATGACGCAGAACCGGTCGAGGAACGCGTCGGGCAGGTCCCGGGCCTGGGTGGCGGCAGCGGTGGCGTGCGTCGCGTCGTCGTAGTCGCGGGTCACGTCGGCGACGACGGCGGCGTCGGAGGGGGCGAGTGCCGTCGTGGTGTCGCGGCGGAAGTGGGCGGAGATGCTGGCGTTGGCGCGGACGATCTCTCGCAGGGCCGGCAGGTTCGTGCCCGTCGCGGCGACGACGAGCGCACCGATGGGGACGTCGGGTGAGACGGCGCGGACCTGCTCGATCCCCCACCGGACCTGGTCGGGCTCGGCGCCGACGGTCATGGTGACGAGGTCGCCGTGCGCCGCGGCGGCCTGGAGGTTGCGGGGTCCGGAGCCGAAGACGTTGACGGGCACCGCGGGGCGGTGGCGTCGGGCAGCCACTGCAGGCGGGAGCTCTCCGTGCCGACCTGGACGTCCTCGCCGGCGAGGTAGCCGCGCAGACGCGAGAGGAGGGTGACGAACTCGTCGACCGTCGGCGCCGTCTCCCCCACGAGGTGGAGGGCGGTGTCGCCGCGCGCGACGCCGAGGAGGGCGCGTCCGCCGGAGAGGTGCTGGATCGTGGCGAACGCGGACGCGACCACGGCGGGGTTACGGGTGACGAGGTTGGTCACGGCGGTGCCGACGAGCAGGCGCTCGGTGACGCGGGCCGCGAGCGTCATCGCGACCGTGATGTCGGGGGTGAGGTTCTGGCTGTCCTGGAACATCAGCCCGTCCCAGCCGTCCTCCTCGGCCTGGGTCGCCACCCGCTCGACCTCGTCGGGGAACGCGTAGTCACGGAGCAGGAAGCGAGCCATGGCGGGAGGGTAGTTGCGGCGGACGATCACCGCCGCTCGGCGGTCAAGTCCTTTGGGGTGGTGTACGACGGCTGATCCTTCGTCGTCGTGGTTCAGGCGCTGAGCGCCTGGAGTGTGATGTCGCTGGTGTCCTCCGTTTCGGTGTTGATGACGGCTTGTGCGCGGGCGAGGACGTCGAGTC
>JAFIHP010000389.1 GCA_017849335.1 Actinomycetales bacterium
CTCTAGACCCACCCTGCCGACCGTGAGCGTGGCGACGCGAATCCACCGAAATCGCGTCGCCAAGCTCAAAGTCGGCGGGCGGCGAGATCGCGTCGTGCCCCAACTAGGGTTGCCTCCGTGATCTCCCGCATGTCGACCCTGTTCCTGCGCACGCTGCGCGACGACCCCGCGGACGCGGAGGTGCCCAGCCACCGCCTGCTGGTGCGCGGCGGGTACGTCCGCCGCGTCGCGCCGGGCGTGTTCACCTGGCTGCCGCTCGGATACACCGTGCTGCGCAACGTCGAGCGCATCGTCCGCGAGGAGATGGACCGCGCCGGCTTCCAGGAGGTCCACTTCCCGGCGCTGCTGCCGCGCGAGCCGTACGAGCAGACCAACCGGTGGACCGAGTACGGCGACACCCTGTTCCGGCTCCAGGACCGCAAGGGCGGCGACTACCTCCTCGGACCGACCCACGAGGAGATGTTCACGCTCCTGGTCAAGGGCGAGTACTCGTCCTACAAGGACCTGCCGCTCGCGCTGTACCAGATCCAGACGAAGTTCCGCGACGAGGCGCGTCCGCGGGCGGGCATCCTGCGCGGGCGCGAGTTCGTGATGAAGGACTCCTACTCCTTCGACGTCGACGATGCCGGGCTGGTCGCGTCGTACCAGCGCCACCGCGACGCCTACGTCGCGACCTTCGACCGGCTCGGTCTGGACTACGTGATCGTCTCCGCGATGTCCGGCGCGATGGGCGGATCGGCGAGCGAGGAGTTCCTGGCCCCGACCGAGGTCGGCGAGGACTCGTTCGTCCGCTGCCCGTCCTGCGGGTTCGCCGCGAACGTCGAAGCCGTCCGCACGCCGGTGCCGGCGCCCGTGCCGCTCGACGGACTGCCTGCCGCGCACGTCGAGGACACGCCCGGTACCCCCACGATCGAGTCGCTGGTCGACCTCGCGAACTCACGCCCCGACCTCGCCCGCGCGGACCGGCCGTGGCACGGCGGCGACACGCTGAAGAACGTCGTCCTCATGGTGACCGCCCCGGACGGCACCTCCACTCCGCTGGCGATCGGACTCCCGGGCGACCGCGAGGTCGACCTGAAGCGCCTGGAGGCGGTGCTGCAGCCGTCCGTAGCCCGGCCGTTCGAGGAGGCCGACTTCGCTGCCGTCCCGGCGCTCGTCAAGGGCTACATCGGCCCGGGAGCGCTCGGGGAGTCGAACGCATCGGGCGTCCGCTACCTCGTCGACCCGCGGGTGGTCGAGGGCACTCGGTGGATCACGGGAGCGAATGAGCCTGGTCGGCACGTGTTCGAGCTCGTGGCCGGTCGCGACTTCGTCGCGGACGGGGTCATCGACGTCGCGGAGGTCCGTCAGGGCGACGCCTGCCCGGTCTGCGGCTCGGGCCTGGTCCTGGCCCGTGGCATCGAGATCGGCCACATCTTCCAGCTCGGCCGCAAGTACGCCGAGGCGCTGGGGCTGCGCGTGCTCGACGAGAAGGGCGACCTCGTCACCGTGACGATGGGCTCCTACGGCATCGGGGTCTCGCGCGCCGTCGCGGCGATCGCCGAGCAGTCCCACGACGACAAGGGACTGATCTGGCCGCGTGAGGTGGCACCCGCAGACGTCCATATCATCGCGACGGGCAAGGCCGATGAGCCGTTCGAGGCCGCGGAGGCCCTGGCGGCCGAGCTCGACGGCGCCGGCGTCCGGGTCCTCCTCGACGATCGCCGCGGGGTCTCGCCCGGCGTGAAGTTCAACGACTCCGAGCTGCTCGGCGTGCCGACGATCGTCGTGGTGGGCAAGCGGCTCGCCGACGGGTTCGTCGAGGTGAAGGATCGCCGGAGCGGGGAGCGGGACGACGTGCCGGTGAGCGAGGTCGCGGCGCGGCTCGTGACGCTGGTCCGCGGCTGAGATGACCGTCCGGGCCGTCGTCTTCGACTGGGGCGGAACTCTCACGCCGTGGCATGACATCGACCTGTACGCCCAGTGGTACGCGTACGCCGTCGAGTACGACCCGGTGAACGCCTCGGCGTTGGCGCATCGCCTGCTGGCCAACGAGAACGCCCGGTGGTCGCAGCAGCGGGACACCGCCGGCGCGTGCTCCGCCGGTGCGCTGGACCAGCTCTTTCTGGACGAGGGCATCGACGTCAACGCGGCGCGGCACCTGGGCGCCCTCAGCGCCTACCTGGACTTCTGGGCACCGCACACGCAGGCGGACCCCGACGCCGCACCGACGCTCGCGGCCCTGCGTGGGCGCGGGTGCCGCGTCGGCGTCCTCAGCAACACGATGTGGCCGCGCGCGCATCACGAGGAGGTGTTCGCCCGCGACGACCTCGACGAGCTGATCGACGCCGCGGTCTACACCAGCGAGATCCCGGTGGCCAAGCCCCACGCGTCGGCGTTCACGCTGGTCCTCGACCAGCTCGGCGTGACCGCGTCCGAGACCGTGTTCGTCGGTGACCGGCTCTGGGACGACATCGACGGCGCCCAACGCGTCGGGATGCGCGCGGTCTGGGTTCCGCACTCGGCCATCCCGACCGACCAGGTGCCGGCGGGGCTGGACGAGGTCACACCGGACGCCGTGGCGCACCGACTCCTCGACGTCGTGACGATCGTCGACGGCTGGCGCTAGCGCGGGACACGCGTGGACGGCGCGCTCGCCCTGCCCGACGCGTGGTCGGTCGTGGTGCTGTGCGTGGCCGCGCTCGCGGCCGGCTGGGTCGACGCCGTGTCCGGCGGCGGCGGGCTGCTCCAGCTGCCGGCCCTGCTGCTGGCGGTCCCGGGTGCGTCCCCGGTGCAGGCGCTCGCGACCAACAAGCTGTCGAGCCTGCTGGGCACGTCGAGTGCCGCCGCGACGTACGCCCAGCGCGCTCACGCCGACGTCCGGACCGCGCTTCCGATGGCCGTCGCGGCGTGCGTGGGTGCCGCGACCGGTGCGCTGACGGCCAGCCACGTCCCGGCGGCTGCGTTCCGGCCGGTCATCGTCGGCCTGCTCGTCGTCGTGTGGGTCTGGACGCTGCTGACGCCGGCCATGGGACAGGCCCAGAACCTGCGCTGGGCGGGCCGACGCCGCCATTACGTCCTGGCGGTCGGGGCGGGGCTCGCGATCGGCTTCTACGACGGGGTCCTCGGCCCGGGTACCGGCTCGTTCCTCCTCATCGTGCTCGTCGCGGGCCTGGGCTACTCGTTCCTGAACGGCTCGGCGACCGCGAAGTTCGTCAACCTCGGCACGAACCTGGCCGCCCTGCTCGTCTTCACCGCGACCGGATCCGTGCTGTGGGCGCTGGGCCTGCTCATGGGCCTGTGCAACGTCGTCGGTGCCACGATCGGCGCCCGCATGGCGGTCCGGCGGGGGAGCGGCTTCGTGCGCGCCGTCTTCCTCGTCGTCGTCGGCGCGCTGATCGCCCGGCTGGCCTGGAGCGTCGTCGCCGGCTAGCCGCACCTGTCAGGTCGGGAACGCCTGCGGGTCGGCGCCCCACGTGACGGCGCTGGTCGCGTACTCCGCTCCCGCCCTCGCTGCCCAGCGTCGGTCGCCGGCGGACAGCGCCGCCGCGGCGTCGGCGTACGTCGCGACGAGCGCGTTGTCGACCGCAGCGAGGGCCGACCGGGCGCCCTTCGGGGTGGATACGTCGGCAGGCAGCGTGTACGCGGCGGCAGCACCGGGAACGGTGCCGTCGGCGGCCGCGAGCTTCGCCGCCGCCTGGGACCGATGCGCGCGGTGGGAGTCCAGACCAGCGAGGGCGCGCCGTCGGGCTGCGCCGGAGAGCCGCGCACCGGCCACCTCGTACGCGTAGATCGCGGCATCCTCACCGGCCACGACGGCGCTCAGGGCATCGGCCGCCGTCATGCCGTGGCCTCGTCTCTCGCCGCGCGCAGGGCCGGCACGTGCGACGCCTCGGACGCCGCGATCAGCGACAGCAGACGCGCCTTCTCGGGGTCCGCGGCATCGACGCAGGCACGGATCCGGGCGCGCGACGCCTCACGCTCGGTGTCCGCCAAGGCGGTGAGGGCGGCCCGCAACGTGGTCGGGACCGTCGGCGTGGCGGCAGACGGACCCGTCGCCCCGCCCAGGGCGTCACGGTGCCGGGCATGCTGGTCGCGAACGGCCGTCAGCACGTCGGCGGCGTCGCTTCCGGGGAACGCCGCGAGCACGGCGTCGTACAGGGCGACGAGGTCCGCCTCCTGCACGGCCTGGTCGACCGCCTGCTCGCCGGACGGCCCGTCGCCGGACCCGTCGCTCCCGGCGGGTTCTGCCGCGTCGGACGCCCCGTCGCTGCACGCCGCGAGCAGGCCGATGGGAGCGGCGAGTGCGAGAGCGAGGCCGGTCCGGCGCGTGATTCCGGGGAGCTCGGACGGCGCAGGCATGACGCAACAATGTCATGCGCCGCTGCCCGCGACCGGCCGTGACGCCCTGCGCGTGGCTGTGATCCGCACCCGCGAGTGAGTACAGTTCTGGGACCGCGTCGTGACGACGCGACCACAACTTGCGAGACCACAACAGAACCGGGAGCAGCGATGACCTCGACCGCGGACCGCGTGCGAGACGCCCTGACGACGCCCTTGGCCACCCTCGGCGTCGATCTCGAGGACGTGGAGGTCGAGCGTGCGGGCCGCCGTCACGTCGTGCGAGTCGTCGTCGACCGGGACAACGGCGTGGACCTGGACGCGGTGGCCGAGGTCAGCCGGGCCGTCTCCGAGGTGCTCGACTCCCCGGAGCTCACCGACGTGGTCCCTGGGCCGTTCGTCCTCGAGGTCACCTCACCGGGCGTCGACCGTCCGCTGACCGAGGACCGCCACTGGCGCCGTGCGGTCGGCAGGCTCGTCGAGGTCGACCTGGCGGACGGTACCTCGACGACGGGGAGGATCACGCAGGTCGACGGCGACATCGTGACGCTCTCGACCGAACGCGGTGATGTCGCCGTCCACCGCGGGGCAGTGCGCCGCGCGGTGGTGCAGGTGGAGTTCACCCGGGTCGACGACGACCCGGCCACGGACGAGTCCGACGAGACCTCGGGGAGGTAGACGTGGATATCGACGTCAGTGCGCTGAAGGCCTTGGTCCGGGAGAAGGACCTCTCGCTCGATCTCGTCGTCGAGACGATCGAGCAGGCCCTGCTGGTGGCCTACCACCGCACCGAGGGCGCGGCCACGCGTGCCCGGGCGACGCTGGACCGCAAGAGCGGCCACGTCACCGTCTGGGCGGCGGAGACCGACGAGGAGGGCAACGTCCTGCGGGAGTACGACGACACGCCCGACGGGTTCGGGCGCATCGCCGCCACCACCGCCAAGCAGGTCCTGCTCGCCCGCCTGCGCGAGGCCGAGGGCGACGTGACACTGAGCGAGTTCACCGGTCGCGAGGGCGACCTGGTGTCCGGCGTCGTCCAGCAGTCCAGCAACCCGCGCATGATCCGCGTCGACATCGGCAAGATCGAGGCGAACCTGCCGCCGGAGGAGCAGGTGCCGGGCGAGTCCTACGCGCACGGCACGCGGCTCAAGTGCGTCGTGACCTCGGTGCGGAAGGGGTTCAAGGGCCCGCAGGTCACGGTGTCCCGGACGCACCCGGCACTCGTGAAGCAGTTGTTCGCGCTGGAGGTCCCGGAGATCGCGGACGGGTCGGTGCAGATCACCGCGCTGGCCCGCGAGGCCGGTCACCGCACGAAGATCGCCGTGGTGTCGAAGGTCCCGGGCATCAACGCCAAGGGGGCATGCATCGGACCGATGGGTCAGCGCGTGCGTCAGGTCATGCACGAGCTGAACGAGGAGAAGATCGACATCGTCGACAGCAGCGACGACCCGGCGCAGATGATCGCCCACGCGCTGTCGCCGGCCCGGGTCACCGCCGTCCAGATCGTCGACGCCGCGACGAAGTCGGCCCGGGTCATCGTCCCGGACTATCAGCTGTCCCTGGCGATCGGCCGGGAGGGACAGAACGCCCGGCTCGCCGCACGGCTCACCGGCTGGCGGATCGACATCCGATCGGACGCGTCGGTCGGCCTTGCCCCGGGCACGCCGCCCGGGAGTGGCACGGACGGCGAGGGGTGAGCGACGGGGTACACTCGGCCGCGGGCAGTTCGCCCACGACAGCGCGCACGGTTCTTCGGATGTGCGTCGGCTGCCGCGGACGCGCCGCCACGACAGACCTGATTCGGGTCGTCGCGATCGCCGGGGCAGCTGTCCCGGACCCCGATCGCCGACAGCCAGGTCGGGGCGCGAGCCTCCACCCGAGCCAGCAGTGCCTGGACCGCGCCGAGCGGGCAAGGGCCCTGCCGCGAGCACTGCGCGTGCCCGGTCCTCTCGACCTGGCCGCGCTGCGCGAGCTCGTGCAGACGATCGATCGCCGGTGACCGTCACCGGCGGGACGGACCGGGAGCTCAAGGATGAACACCCCATGAGCACGCGAGCATGAACGTGTTCCGCTTGCACTGACGGTCCGGGTGCGCCCCGCAGCCCGGACCAAGACAGGAGAGACGTGTCGAAGGTTCGGGTCCATGAGCTCGCGAAGGAGCTCGGGGTCACCAGCAAGGAAGTTCTGAACAAGCTCAACGACATGGGCGAGTTCGTCAAGTCGGCCTCGTCGACGATCGAGCCGCCGGTTGCCCGACGGCTGCGTGAGGCGATGCCCGCAGCGGCTCCCGCCCCGGCGAAGAAGTCCTCGCCTAAGGCTGCGGCTGCTCCCGCTGCGGCCCCCGCCGCCCCGGCGCCTGCCCCGGCAGCGCCGGCGGCGCCGACCCCGGCTCCCGAGCAGGCACCGGCAGCGGCCGCCCC
>JAFIHP010000390.1 GCA_017849335.1 Actinomycetales bacterium
CGAGCGACACGATCACGTCGGTGAACCACTCCGACCAGCGGGTGTTGTGCTCCGAGGCCGCGACATGTGCCATCGCTGTCGCCACATCCGGATGCGCCTCGACGTAGGCGACGATCTGGGTGCCGCGACGGAACAGGCTGTAGTTCTTCAGGCCGGACTGCTGGATGACCTCGACGAGCTCGGGCCAGATCTCGTCGTGACGCTTCTTGTACTCGGCCTCTTGGCCCTCGTAGATCTCGAAGGTGAAGCACAGTCGCTCCATCATGTCTCCTTGCGTCGGTGGTCCGATCACTCTAGCCAGGGCGGAACGGCGATGGAACCGATTCCAGATGACGAAACGTCCCGGTGAACGGGTTGACCGCCGCCCTCGCGGCTCTATCCTGGATTCGTTACCAGACCGCAGGGCAGGGAGAGCCATGACGTCGGCACCGCGCAGCATCTCGGGAAGTCGTGCGACGCCGAGCACTCGGCTGGTCTGGTCCGACGACCTGAACAAGCGCGTGCGGACCGGAGACTGGACCGAGCAGGCGGTGAGCACGACGACGAGGATCCGGGAGGCGATCGAGGCCGGAGACTGGGAGGTGGCCGCGCAGCTGGTCGACTACTGGATGGAGGAGGCGAAGGTCGTCTACGTCATCTACCAGGTGTGGACCGAGGGGTTCCAGCAGTACCTCCGCGGCCGGGGCGTGTCGTCCGCGGACCTGGACGCCGAGCTCGAGCGGTTGAGGGAGCTGCTGTCGTTCCCCGACGGTCGTCCCTTCGAGACCACGCAGCGATGGGCCGAGCTCGCGGCAGCGGCGGGCTCGCTGGCGCACCGTCTGCGCGCCTTCGACCTGACCGCCGACCAGGCGACGGCCGACCTCGATCGGCTGCGTGAGTCGTGGCGGCAGCACCATGACCGCGGAGCGGACTTCCAGTCGGGCCTGCTGACGTTCGTGGCCCGTCGGTTCGGGGAGGCCGCGGTCGGCGACGCCTACTCCCAGGTGCTCGCGCCGTACCTCGACGAGCGCTACCAGCCGTTCGACGTCCGGGAACGTCCGTATGCGCAGACGCTCGAGCGCAACCTGTACCTCGCCTTCGAGGCCATGCGTGGCCACCTCGTCGGGCCCGACCGCACGGGGGACATGGAGGTGGTCGAGGACGACGACAAGTACGTCATCGCGTTCGACCCGTGCGGCTCGGGCAACCGAGGCCAGCGAGGCGACGCGGTCGAGGGGACGGGCTCGCGCAGCGAGCCCCCGTACGAGTTCGGCGTGACGACGGCCGAGCACGACTGGGCATGGAACGAGACCGGCATCTGCTACTACTGCGCCCACTGCTGCTACGCGCTGGAGTACTGGCCGGCGCACCAGTGGGGCCATCCGCTGCGGGTGATCGACTCCCCGCGCTACCCGGAGGAGACCTCCGGAGCGGAGCCCAAGAAGTGCACCTGGACGGTGTACAAGAGCCTCGACGTCATCCCGGCCGAGGCCTACTCCCGGATCGGCATGGTCAAGCCCGAGCCGAACCCGTAGGGCTAGGCGGGCGGACGCTGGAACAGCTCGACCGCATAGCCGTCGGGGTCGAGTGCGTAGATCGAGCGGGCGCCCGTGTTGGGGCCGGCGGTGATGTCGACGCAGTGCCCCGATCGGCTGCGGTAGCCCATCTCCTGGAGGCGCTCCCAGATCTCGTCGATGCCATCGACGTACAGGCACAGGTGGCCGGCACCAGGATCGCAGGGCCGCGCCGAGGCAGGGAGCCGCTCGAGCCCCCGGTACTCCAGCAGCTCCACGAATCCTCCGCCCGGGATGTGCAGGTACACCGCTCGGATCGTGGTGAGGGGGAGGTCGAGCACGACGGGGAGGTAGGACCCGTCGAGGATGCGGTCGAACGCGACCTCGAGGCCGAGGCCATCCCGGTAGAACGGGACGCTCGCATCCATGTCCGAGACGGTGATTCCGCCGTGGAAGAAGCCGGTCACCGTAGCCATGGTGCTCCAGGGGTAGGGGGTGGTTCCGTCGATCGTGGCGCCCACGTGAGTGGGTGTCAAGGCAGAACTGGAAACATTTCCGGAACGGATTGCAGGACGTTTCCGGGAGTCCTACGCTCGCGGGGGCGGGGAGCGGAGGAAGGGATGCGGTCATGACGATGCAGTGGCGGAGCGACGCGGGCCTGGCGGGCCGGGTGGTCGTGGTCACCGGTGCGGCGGGGGGGATCGGCCGGGCCGTGTGCGCAGCGCTCGACGAGGCGGGTGCGCGGGTGTTCGCCGTCGACGTCGACGACACTGCTGTCGCGAGCGTCCTGTCGGAGCTGTCGGGGAGCGGGCACGCGGGCGGGGCGTTCGACCTGCGCGATGTCTCCTCGCATGACGAGATCTTCCGTCAGGCAGGCGAGCTCGGCGAGGTCGCCGCGTTGACCCACCTTGCTGCTGTGCTCCTGCGGCGCGACTCCGTCGATGACGTGACCGTCGAGGACTGGGACCTCCAGCAGGAAGTGAACCTGAAGGGCACGTTCTTCCTCAACCGCGCGGCGTACCACGTGTTCGTCCGGCAGGGCACGCCCGGCGCGATCGTCAACTTCACGTCGCAGGGCTGGTGGACGGGTGGGTTCGGCGGCTCCGTCGCCTATGCCGCCACGAAGGGCGGGATCGTGTCCATGACGCGCGGGTTCGCCCGCTCGTTCGCCCCGGCGGGCGTGCGCGTCAACGCCGTGGCACCCGGCGGGGTGAACACGCCGATGATGTGGAGCGGCATGACCGAGGAGAGCATGGCCGGCTTCGTCTCGATGATCCCGTTGGGCCGGCTGGCCGAGCCCGACGAGCTCAGCGGGGCGGTCGTGTTCTTGGCCTCGGACGCTGCCCGGTACATCACCGGTGCCGTCGTCAACGTGTCCGGCGGCCAGCTCATGTACTGACCGTCCGTCACCTCTCGGGCCTCGCGGACGGCTACGGCATCGCTTGACAGCGGCAGGCGCCGCACTAGAATAGAAACGTTTCCAGAATCGTTGGAGGTAGTGTGACCAGCACGGGGAATACGGTGCCGGACCTACGGATCGAGCGCATCGAGACGATCCCGGTCCGGGTGCCCCTGGACCGTGTCTACAAGGGCAGCCACTACCAGATGACCCACCGGTCGACGATCATCACCCGCATCCACACCGCGGGCGGGATCGTCGGCGAGGCGTACGCGGGCGACGAGGATGCCGGCCTCGCGGACATCGACGCGATCATCCACAACGAGATCGAGCCGCTGCTCCTGGGCGAGGACGGGTTCGCCATCGAGCGCTGCTGGGAGCTGTCCCGGCCCGCGACCTGGGACATCCTGCGCGACCGGCGCCTGGGCCTCGTCGCGACGGCCTGCGTCGATGTCGCCCTGTGGGACGCCATCGGCAAGGCCCTCGGCGCGCCCCTGCACCGGCTGTGGGGCGGATACCGCACGCGCGTGCCCGTCATCACCATCGGCGGGTACTACGCCGCTGACGCCGACATCGACGCCGAGGTCAAGGGGCTCGTCGACGCGCAGTTCGCGGGCATGAAGTTCAAGGTGGGCGGGCTGACACCCGAGGAGGACGCCGTTCGCGTGCGGCAGGCGCGCCGCGCGGCGGGGGACGCCTTCGCCCTCGCCGTCGACGCGAACCAAGGCTGGACTCCGGCCCAGGCGATCCGGTTCGCGACGCTCGTCCAGGACTGCAACCTCCTGTGGTTCGAGGAGCCCTGCCAGTGGCAGAACGACCGGCGAGCCATGCGCGACGTCCGGATGGGTGCCGGCGTACCGGTGTGCGCCGGGCAGTCCGAGTTCTCGGCAGCCGGCTGCCGAGACCTCATGGAGACGGGCGCGATCGACTTCTGCAACTTCGACTCGTCCTGGTCAGGCGGGCCGACGGAGTGGCGTCGGGTGGCCGGCATGGCGACCGTGTACGACGTCCGGATGGCGCACCACGAGGAGGCGCACGTCGCCGCCCACCTGCTGGCCTCGATCCCGCACGGCACGTACCTTGAGTACTTCCACCCGCAACGGGACCCGATCTGGCACAACCTGATCGCGAACCGGCCCGCCCTGTCCGA
>JAFIHP010000391.1 GCA_017849335.1 Actinomycetales bacterium
ACCAGACGTTCGTCGGCCTGGACCTGCGGCGCGCGTCGCGCGACGACGCCGCGGCAGCCCTGCGCCTGGTCACCGACGACGCGGCCCGGCTGACCCAGGGCGCCCCGGCGCTGGGCGACACCGAGCCCGAGATCGCCGCGAACCCGGCCGGCCTCACGGTCACGGCCGGCATCGCCCGCCAGCTCCTGGAGCGCGTCGGGCTCCACGACCGGATCCCGCCGCAGCTCGCGCCGATCCCGGCGTTCGCCACGGATCGGTTCGAGGATCCCTGGGAGCAGACGGACCTGCTCCTGCAGGTGGGCTCCGACGATCCGCTGACCCTGGCCCACACCGTCCGCATGCTCACGAAGGACCTCTCGACACTGACGACGGTGCGGTGGGTGCAGCCGGGGTTCCGTTCTCCGTCGCCCGCGCTGCCCGGCAGCCACGCGTCGCGCAACCTCATGGGCCAGGTCGACGGGACCGTGAACCCCCGCGCGGGCACGCCCGACTTCGACGAGGTCGTGTGGCTGCCGGACGGCTCGCACTGGTGGGCCAACGGAACCGTTCTGGTCCTCCGCCGGATCCGGATGCTCCTGGACACGTGGGAGATCCTCGACCGGTCGGCGCAGGAGGCGGTCATCGGGCGACGGCTGGACACCGGCGCCCCGATCGGAGCGATGGTCGAGTCCGACCCCGTGCCGTTCGACGGCACCGACGACCGAGGGCTGCCGCTGATCGCCCAGGACGCCCACGTCCGGGTCGCCCACGCCAAGACGACCCCGGAGATGATCCTGCGACGGCCGTACTCGTACGACGCGGGGATGCGCGACGGCACCAACGACGTCGGGCTGCTGTTCGCGGCGTACATGCAGGACCCGCGGACCAGCTTCATCCCGATGCAGCAGCGGATCGCCGCGTCCGACGCGTTCAACCGCTGGAACACGACCATCGGGTCGGCGTCCTACCTCCTTCCCGGGGGCGTCCCGGAGGGCGGCGTGATCGGCGAGGCGGCGTTCGCATGAGCCGCTCGAGGCGTGCCCTCCCGTCCGCCGTCGCGATCGTCGTGGCGCTGTTCGGTGTCGCGACCCTGCTCGCCCCGCCTGCCAGCGCCCACGTCCAGGTCGTCGGCACGTCGCCTGCCGCCGACGCGCAACTCGATGCCGCCCCGACTCGGGCGGAGGTCCGGTTCGACTCCGGGCTGCTCGACATCGGATACGCCATGGTCGTGCGCTCCGCCGACGGCCGGACCGTGTCGACCGGTCCGGCCCAGCTGGGCCCGGACTCGATCGAGGTCGCGACCGACCCGGCCGCCGGCCCGGGCCGGTACCCCGTCGCGTTCCGGGTCGTGTCCGCCGACGGCCACGAGGTCGCGTCGTCGTCCGACTACACCGTGACCGGCACCCCCACCGCGTCCCCCAACCCCGTCGGTGTTGAGGTTCCGAGCGATTCACCGACCCCGAATCCCTCCGAACCTCAACGAAGCGCGGCGGAGGCGACGGAGCAGGTCGGATCGTCGCGCTGGACGCCCGCCGTCGCCACCGGTGTCGCGGCCCTCGGCGTCGTCGGCGCGGGCCTGCTCGCCTGGGCCCTGCTCGCGGGTCGGCGCCGGCACTAGCCTTGGTGTGATGACGATGACCGCTGCGGCCACCACGCCCTGGCCGGCGCCCTTGGCGACCGGTCCCCTCGACGCGACGGTCCACGTCCCGGGCTCGAAGTCCGCGAGCAACCGGGCGCTGGTCCTTGCCGCCCTCGCCGACGGCCCGAGCGTCGTGCGCGGACTGCTCGACGCGCGGGACACCCGGCTGATGATCGACGGACTGCGGGCGATCGGCATCGACATCGAGACGACGTCCCCCGACGACGTCGGCAACGTGGACGCCCTGGTCCGTCCCCACTTCCTCGCCGGCCCGGCGCGGATCGACTGCGGGCTCGCCGGCACCGTCATGCGCTTCCTGCCGCCGGTGGCGGCGCTGGCCCACGGTGAGATCGCATTCGACGGCGACGTCGCCGCACGAGCGCGGCCGATGGCCACGACGATCGAGTCGCTGCGGGACCTCGGCGTCCGGGTCGACGACGGCGACACGGGCCGGCTGCCGTTCGTCGTGCACGGCGTCGGCGAGGTACGCGGCGGCGAGGTCTTCCTCGACGCGTCCCGGTCCAGCCAGTTCGTGTCCGGCCTTCTGCTCGCCGCGGCCCGGTTCGAGGCCGGCGCCACCATCCACCACGTGGGCCCGCCGGTCCCGAGCATGCCGCACATCGACCTGACGATCGCCATGCTCGCCGACCACGGCGTGGCCGTGCGCCGGGAGGGGACGACCTGGCACGTCGACCCGCACCAGATCGCGGCGATCGAGCGCGACATCGAGCCCGACCTGTCCAATGCGGCCCCCTTCCTCGCCGCGGCGCTCGTCGCCGGCGGCACGGTGACCGTCGCCGGCTGGCCACGCGCGACCCCGCAGCCCGGCGACGCCGTGCGCGGGCTGCTCACCGCCATGGGGGCCGACGTCGAGGTCACCGCGGCCGGCCTGCGGGTGACCGGATCGGGCACGGTCACCGGGATCGACGTCGACCTGTCCGCAGTGGGCGAGCTCACGCCGACGATCGCCGCGCTCGCCGCGCTCGCCGAGGGGCCCAGCCGACTGCGCGGGATCGCCCACCTGCGGGGCCACGAGACCGACCGCCTGGCCGCGCTCGCCGCCGAGATCAACGGGATCGGGGGCGATGTCGTCGAGACGGAGGACGGTCTCGTGATCACCCCGCAGCCGTTGCGGGGCGGCCTGATGCGTGCCCACGGCGACCACCGCATGGCGACCGCCGCAGCCATCATCGGCCTGCGGGTGCCGGGAGTCGAGATCGACGACGTCGACACGACGTCGAAGACGCTGCCGGGATTCGCCGGTCGCTGGCACGCACTGCTCGGGCGGCCGCGCGCGTGAGTCCGCGCCGGGAGCGGCACGACCGGCGCGGCGAGGCCGACGTTCGAGTCCGGCCCGGCCGCGGGAACTCCCGCCCGCGGTCGAAGGAGCGGCCCGACCATCGCGGGGCACGTGCGGCCACCGTCGTCGCCGTGGACCGCGGCAGATTCACGATCGAGCTGGGCCCCGGCACCGCCGACGACGCGGTCGAGGGCTATGCCGTCAAGGCCCGTGAGCTCGGCCGCAAGGGGATCGTCGTCGGCGACCGGGTCGACGTCGCCGGCGACGGAGCGGCGACGATCGACGACCCCGTCCGGATCGTCCGCCGCCACGAGCGGCCGTCGACGCTTCGCCGGACCGCCGACGACACCGACCCGGTCGAGCGGGTCGTCGTCGCGAACGCCACGCAGCTCGTCGTCGTCACGGCCACGGCCGACCCCGAGCCGCGAACCGGGCTCATCGACCGGGCGCTCGTCGCCGCGCTCGACGCCGGCATCCACCCGATGCTCGTCGTCACGAAGGCCGACCTCCATCCGGCCGACGACCTGCTCGCCCTCTACGAGCCGCTCGGCGTGCCCGCGTTCGTGGTGGCCAACAAGCAGGTGCCCGACGGGTTGCGAGAGGTGCTGGCCGGCGAGGAGACCGTCCTGCTGGGCCACTCCGGCGTCGGCAAGTCGACATTGGTGAACGGGCTCGTCCCCGACGCGGACCGGCTGACCGGCCGCGTCAACGCCGTGACGGGTCGAGGCCGGCACACGTCGACCAGTGTCGTCGCGCTGCATCTGCCCGGCGGCGGACTGATCGTCGACACGCCCGGCATCCGGTCGTTCGGGCTCGCCCACGTCGACGCGGCGCGCATCGTCGAGGCGTTCGACGACCTCGCCGACCTCACGGCCGACTGCCCGCGGGCCTGCTCGCACGACGAGACCGACTGCGCGCTGACGGCGGCGCTGGCCAGTGCACCCCCCGACCTCGCCGCCCGAATCGGCTCCCTGCAGCGTCTCCTGCGCAGCCGCGCCGATTCCGACTACTGACCCACCCCCGAGACGCC